>JAGBSZ010000112.1 GCA_017631585.1 Bacteroidaceae bacterium | reverse complement strand
GCTCGTTCACGCGCTGAATGCGGTCATACCAAGTACCGATTTCCTTCTCGCGCTCCCACTCGCTGATTTTACGCTGAACCTTCTCGAGCAGGGGGGGCGTCGTACTTCGATTTGCAATAATCATTGTATCCGATTATAAACTCGATCAAAGGTGCACTAGAGAACTTCGTCAACGCCGGAAGGTCTTTATCGAAACAGTGAGATTTCCAGTACGGCTTGTCAGCATATACAAACGTGTGAGCTCGGCTGAATCTTTCATCCTGCAAGACAAGTTCCCGCAGCTCTGAATAATTCACACCAAGCTGATTTGCAATTTCCCAGAACTGAACACACAGCGAAACTTTTGCAGCAAGCATGGTGTTCGCCATGTACTTGGAAAGCTCTGCTGTATTCGAATCAGTCTGAAGAAAACGGTGACGAGCATCATAAACAGTCTGCAAGAACTGAACAACACGTTCCCGAACTTCAGGCTTTCCACCGATAATCGTATACGAGAAGTCAAACGTCCTATGATCGCAATGCTGAGTCGTACCGTAGAACTCAGGACAAAATGCAATGTCCTTTCCTGTTTCTTCACTCAGCTTCGCAGTTGTTCCGACAGGAACCGTAGATCGGATAACAATCGTCTTTGCATTCGTTTCATTTACAGCAGCACGTACCTGAGACAAATCACAAGAGCCGTCCTGCAGCATCGGAGTGTCAACAGCAATAAACGCAATGTCATATGTCTTGTCCTCTTTTTCAAGAAATCCTTTATATGGATCGTATCTATGAGGATTGCACTTCCGGTATTCCTCATACAGAAGACTACCGATATTGCCACATCCGACAATCAAAACACTTTCGTTCATGTAGAAATCTCCTTCGAGTATTTATTGAACCAGTCGTTTATGAATCCTGTCCATTCAGCTTTATCGAGATACGAGAAGTTGTCAAGCTTTGAAATGCAGGCTTCAGGCGTTGACTCGATATATACCTCGCGGGCTCCGAGCTCTTTACATAGCCGTAGACGCTCGCTGCTTAACGCATAGCCGCCGATAATGTATGCATTGTTCCATTTACCAGCCCTATACCGAACCGCTTCTATGAGCCCGTCACGTGCCTTAAAAACGACGCTGCGTAATCTATTCGGTTTGACATACTTCTCGCAGCCGGATACCGCTTTCCAGATTTCATCGACATTCACGACGAGATCACCTTCTGACATGTTCTCTCGTACCCATTCAGACTTGCCGGACATCGGAGCACCGTATACGAGATATACTTCTCGAACAGCATAGCCAAACTTATTATGAATGAAGTTATGGCATTTGTGATGCACAAAGGATATATTCGCAGGATTCAGACTGATATTGAAGTCATTCACATTCGCTTCGGTCAGTTCTTCTTTGTGATGACCTATGATATCATAAGCCCGCACAATAGGCTTTCCGCAGTAATCGCAGATGATCTGTCCTTCTTCATTCACTCTTTCCATTTTCAGTTGAGCGAGCAGCTTTTGCCAAGCCTTTGACCGATAGAAAGATTCGAGCGTATACATACCGTCAACCGCTCAGCTTCGCCTGTGTAGCGGGTCCCGCCACTCCATCAACGACCAGACCATGCTGCAACTGAAACGCACATACGGCTCCGAGTGTAATCTTCCCGAAGTCGCCGTCAATCTCCGACTTGCGCAGATATCCAAGAGCATGGAGCCGAGCCTGCATCAGTTCAACATCTTCACCGGTGTCTCCGAGTCTCAGAACACGGGATCCGGAAGAACTCACAGCAGGATTGTATATGAATCCGAGAAAACGATATGCAGAAGACTCGCCCCAATTTCCATTGCCTTTGATTCTCTTTGTCGTCCAGAAGGGATTTTTTGCACCGTATCCAGATTCCGAAGTGATAATACTTCCGTCTGCGTTGATACACTCCACAACAGCAACATGACCGGCACCGTCATTTGACGTATGTGTCTTTCCTTTCGCCCAGCAGATGATCGCACCCAGCATCGGAGTTGTGCCGACATGCAAACCAGAAGAAATCGCCAAGTCGTAGAAATCTTCAGCATTGGGTGGATGATGAAAATATACGAACTTGTTCTTTCCGATAATCTCATTGAACCGTCCGGCAGCATAGCCGACGCAGTTTGCCAAGACATCACAACCAGCATCGGTCGGATGCCCTTTTATCGCGCCGGAATAACCGCCATTGGCAATGCGGTTGTAATAAGGGTTGCCAGCTTCAGGCTTTTTCGTTCTCGATTTGAACATCGTTCAAGCTCCTTTCACCAGTTATCGTTCTCAGCTTTCTGCTTCGCAAGTTCTAGCTGTTCCCGCTTCAGATCAACGGTTGTTTTATCATCATTCGTCCATTCGGGGTCGAGATTCTTCAGAAGAAGATGAATTGCACCGGTATCAGGCGGTGCATACTTCTTGAACTTCTCGACGATCTGAACTCGTTTGTTTCCTTCTTCACGGATTGTGGTTTTCGTTTCCTCATAAGTAAAGCCCTTCGCCTTTTTCTTCAAACTCGCTTTGAGATCAGCTATGAGCTGTTGCTTGCCCTTCTTCAGAGCTTCTTGCAGCTCCTTATGCTCTCGCTTGTATTTCTCAAAGGTTGAGACAGCAATGCCAAGCCTATCGACAGCTATTTGCTTTTCATCCAGATCTTGACACCATTCTTGTATCTGACTCAAATAGGGCTGTACATGCGATTCGTATCGACCTTTCCTGCCCATCACATCGCCCCTTTTTGCAAAGTTCTATTTATGACATTTACGTCAAATAAACATGCTGTCATTTGTGCTTGTTTCCATGTCTCTGACAAGAGCATTCGGACCTGTCATTCGACAAGGTACCGGACACGTTTCCATATTTGTATCATACTCGGATATCTTTTTCAGGATATCGGGATCGGTCAAGTGACCGACAATTTCATTCGACTTATGGCAGCAGTATATGACATCGCCATTCGGATTGACAGCAATTTGAAGGAAGTTCCCGTAACATTTCTCGAAGCAAGTCCTGAGCTGATAATACTTGTAATTTATCTGTACACGTCTATCTGTTTGCCGCAGGCTTTCCAGAAAAGCGATAACGGGCTTTTCGTCGTTCGTGTCATAGTAGGAATGTCTTACCGATTCGACCGGTCTAAAGCTAAAATAATCGACGTCAAGATGTTTATGAGCTTCATAAAATCTTCGGCATTCTTCAACGTCAAGACCCAGCTTCTGAATACCGACAGCGGTTTTGACTCCGTTTTCTTTTTTCCATTTCAGATATGTTTCAAGATTCCGGATAACAGTCTCGTATTTGTCAATCCCTCTGACAGCTTTATATGAATCGGCATCGTATCCATCAATACTGATTTTCAGATATCTCGGCTTGATCAACTTCAGCACATTGAAGTTGGTATTAATTCCATACGGTATTTCGTTTTCTTCGAGCCATGCAGTGATATTGTCAAAATCCTTTGAAAGAGTTGGCTCGCCACCGGTTAAAATAAAGCCCTTGACACCCATATTGAGAAGGATCCGGACATACTCCTTGAACTCGTCAAGAGTGATCGACCGCTTTTCCTTTGAAGGCATACCAACATAACGACAATAACTGCAAAAATTATTGCAGAAGTTATCGAGCTGGATTTGTGCGGTGACCGGTCTTCTTTCCATCAGATTATCGAGATGCTTTAATACTTTTGTACCGGTGATCATTTTTTCCACCTCTCATTGAGTATTTTGGGTGCACAGTTTTCCCAGTTCACCTTGTGGTGGATCCTCTTGTGCTTTTCACCCATAGTTGATATTGAAACGCAACTCGGAGCATACATGACACTGAAGAAGGATTTCATGTATGTTCCGGTATCTGCATAGACTTCAGAAACCCCGCCGTCAAGTTGCTGGGTTTGAAGCTGCGTTATATTTGCAGCAGTAATCGTGAACAGCATTTTGCCACGCTGAGACAAGGTAACATATGTGCTGACATCGCTGTTCATTCTACCAACAAATTCGAAAGGCTTTTCCACATCGCAGAAAAACGTATTCATTGCCTTTCTGAGAAGCCCTTTTCGAAAGTTCTGGTTTTCTATACCGCCAATGAAATCGCCGCCCTGAGCGAACGCTACCGTGATTGCGCCGCTTTCATCCATGAACTCGATCATAGCTTCGAACAGTTCATCCAGATTTTTCGCTGATACATAGCCGAGCTTTCCTTTATCTGGGAAGCGATACATGAACGAAGTATAATCATCGTCAAGCATCAGAAAATATCTGAAGCCCATCTCTTTCGCCAGTTTGAAACAATGATTTCGTGCAAACACGCAAGCTCGTCTTTCGTTTCCAGTCTCACCGGTATCTGTTGTCTCAGCTTCTTTGGCTTTGTCAAACTGAAGGACATGATCGCCGTATTTGCTTCTGTACTCGTCCTCTTGGTCGTCCTCGTTGTCGATCAGTATAAACCACTTGCCGGAGTAGTTGCCCGTATCCAGAAGGGGTTCGAGGGTTTTTACGCATTTTGCTCGCCCGTGACTCAGAATAAAAACAGCAAAATCATTTCGCATCGAGATCAGCCTTTCTGAGCTTGTCGATCTTATTCGACAAATTTGTAAACCCGTTCAATATAGCATCGTTATAGTCGATAATAACGAGCGCGGATTTCTCCATGAGTGCCTGCATATCCTCAGAAGCGTTCGCATAAAATTCGGCGACCTTCCTGTAGTTAAATACCAGATGCCGCTGAGCAGCTTTCCGAAGAAAAGTCTTTTCATCGTAGCTGAGATCGGAATTTTCGATTTCTTCCAAAAGCTCATTGGTCTTTGTTTCATCCACGAGCTCGGAGATATCAGGATTTTCGCCCTGAACATCATATTGCGGAACGTTCGTTTCCTGAGAATACGTATCGTCCTCGCCGTTCTCGTCATCGTCTTCAGGAAAGACAAAACCGTACAGCGTCATGTCCATTTCCAGCTCGTCAAGCTCTTTCATGAGCTTTTCTTCATCCCACTCGGCAAATTCGGATACCTTGTTATCCGCAAGCCGGAATGCTTTGATCTGTTCTTCGGTCAGATCATCTGCCATTATACAAGGCACCGTTGTTATGCCGAGCTTCTTTGCAGCTTTCAAGCGGGTATGACCGGTGACGATCACTTTGTCTTTGTCGATCACAATAGGAACCTTGAAACCGAATGCGGATATACTGAGCGCAACCTTCTCGACGGCTTCGTCATTCTTTCGCGGGTTGTTTTCATACGGTATCAGTTCATCGACATTCAGTTCCAGTATGTTCATGCCGTCGCGCTCCTTCTTTCAATCTCAGAAATTCGCTCGTCCTGAATCGCGTCTTTTCTTTCCAGATCATAAACGCGCTCGATCAGGTTGTTATGTTTATCGACTCTTTTTTCGAGCTGTTCAATCCTGTAGCTCGTCAACTTCATTCCGCCAAAAGAGCCGAGTGCCGTGCCAAGAAAACCAATAATTGCAACGATAACTGTATCAGTCATTTTTCTTTCATCCCTTCTTCGACTGCTTAATAAGCTGATTGACATAGACTGCCGATCCCGCACAAAGTATGCCCTGAGTGATCCCAGAGAACACGCTGAGAAATCTCAGACCATCAGTGCCGACCATATACAGCATTGCAATGAGCACACCAAAGCAGCCAAGAAGCATGGGTATGAATCTGTCATCAAACTTTTTGGAGCGTTTGAAGCACATCCCGATATAATACAGCACCGGAATTAATACCAGCAGTTCTGGCTTGATATACTCCTTGTATTCCATGAGATCACCTCGCATTTGACTTTTCTTTTTTCTTTCATTATATCCAAATAACTTGGGAATGCAATGGTGTCAGATGACACCCATAGACGCAGAAAGCCCGCATCGCAATGATACGGGCTTAATCTATCAGGTTGTTTCAAGCCGCCTGTATATCTCGATACAGAGCCGTTTCTTGTTTCTGCTCACTGTCCGGACATCAACGCCCATCCGTTCTGCAATAGTCTCCACTGTGCATCGGTCACGATAAAACAGCAAAACAGCAAAAATATATGGATCAGCATCGAGCTCCTTCAGAATCCTTTCGAGCTTCAGATCGGGATTGGTCGCAGGCATCCAGTGCTGAAACAGTCTTTCTGAGATCATCCGATATACGATCTCGTCCGGCTTCTTCAGCATTTTCTGTCGTAAGAGATAAGACAAAGTTGTCTGAACTACTTCCGAGACTTCTTCTCGTGTCATGTGTCATGCTCCTTTCTGGATGCAATATAATCCCCATTATTCATCGAGACATTTTTGAAGCATCCATCAGAATATGCACCAATACGAAGAATACTTCCATTTGAATGAAACTCAATAACGCAGCCGTTTTTTGATTTCACTTCGTCAATCGAATAAGAATCGAGCAACGCCATCAGATCATCGAGAAATTTCAGGTGGTTCGGTTTCACTCTTTTTCACCTTCTTCCGGAAACTTATTCACAAGACCGCCAGTCTGGTACCGTTTACAGATCACGACATTGATTTTCCCATCAGGATTGTAATCGACTTCCTGAAAATTGCATTTATTTATTCCATAGCAATCACATTCTGGATTCTCTGTACCAGCATTTACAACATGCTGACAAGGTTCTTCAATAATCAGTTCTGCACGGAGATACACAAAACCTTTTGTTGTTCCCCATCCGATCATAACTTCATCAACAGACATATGATATTCGGACGGCTTCGGATCACGTTCAAACCCGAACAGCCTTTCGTCCTCATCGTTTGTAAACTCATTCTCGAAATCATACATCACAATCGCATCCTGAGGGCATTTTTTCAATTCGGCTATCAGTTCATGCACTTTCATTCCGCTTCACCTTCTTTCTTGACTTCAGGCGGTGCCGGTAACTGCATCCAGAAGGACGGATGAACCATCAAAGGAAAGTAGTCTGGACCCGCCCAGCCGTCATCGAACAGACATCCCATCGTTACGGTCGGGATCTGGTTGATTCTCGCCATAGCTTCTGCAACCGTTTCCCCATCTTCCGGAATAATCATATCGCTGCCATAATAGCAGACAATCACGCGCTGTCCTTCTTCCGGCAGACGATCATCGCAGGATATCCAGCCGAAATCGTTACCAGTTACAGATCGCAGAATGTCGATGACTTCCTTCCGACCTTTCCGCTGATCCTCATTCTCGCAGACAGGCAGTGACATGATCCTGTCAAACACTTCCGAAACAACTTTTTCCAGATCATTCTTGTTCGCTTCAGGAATCCAAAAACAACAGCATTTTCGAGATGGTTCAAAAGGGATTTTGCAGCGTTCTCTGCCACCGCAATTATTACAAGTACATTCGATATGATCATTCATGTTCTGTTCTCCTGTTCCAAGACTCAGCAGCAGCAAGCTGATTGAGCTCCTTATAGTTATTCTCAGCGAAGCATTTCGTCATGGCTCCGCATCCAGTACAGAAAACATACGCAGCCTTGTGGTGTTCTCCATACTCAGCAGCAGAGCCGCAGAACGGGCATGGCTTAAGATCAATTTGAAGTTTCATGATTCACCGTCCTTCTGTTCCAGTTCATCTATGAACTCACATCCAGACCACTTTGCGCCACATTCCGGACAATATTCCGGCGGGAACTTCTGATACCCTTTATCTTCGATATCATAAATCCACATGATATCATCTCGGAAACCCTGACCACATGCAGAGCATTTGTAATCATCAGGATACCGCCCTTCGATCAGCTTTCCGTGCCGCACTTCCGGCTCGATTGTGGGCTGTCTTTCGATTATGTCCGCGATGTATGCAATTTCATGCAAATTGTAAAACGCATCTGCAATCGCTTTTTTCAGCGCATCCGCATCAATCAGCCGCATCTTCGCTCACCTCTTTCCGCAGCCATGCCTGAATATCACACTTTGGTGATGTATCCTTATATTTCATAGGGCAGTTTTCGCATTGTGGTGACCAACAGCCGCAGGTATCTGTTATTGCATCCAGAAAATCAAATAGCTCCTCGTCAGTCATCTGACGGATGCGGTCAGCGTTTGTCATATTTTAGTCATCCCCTTTCACAGCACAGCAGAAGTCTGCAAGCTGTTTCATAAAGTCATCGGCGCAGGCATCATCGTGGAACTGTCCGTAGATATAAAGCCTGTTATCCTTCTTCTTCAGGATTCCGAGACAAGGCTTTTTTCTCTCAGGAATATGAAACACACCGATTGAAACGTCATCTTTAACGAGCTGCATTCTCCGCGCTCCTTTCCTCATTCAGCCATTCGGCAATGCACGATTCGCAGTCTTCATAATGACCGCAGCGATCCCAGAAGTTCGGGTGAAGAACTTCCATGACGCATCGCTTCTTCATCTTCCTGTTGAAATCAATCAGGACATCGTAAGGATTCGTCTTGATAAGATATTCACGGTTCGTCACTCTGTTTCACCTTCTTTCCGCAGTTCGGACAAAACTTGTACGGTGGATTCTTCAGACCGGCACTGTGCGGAAAATAACAGAGATCACAGCAGGATGTACAGCGATATCTTTCGCATTTCGGTCTTGTGCTATCCGGTACCAGCTCCACTGTACGTTCCACTCTCGGCAGCGGTCGCCAGTCTGTAACTTTCCAGCTCGGGTTGACGGTATTATCACCGGCATTCGGATTGGACATCTTCGTGACATCATCAGTGCACCAAAGCTCGTAACTGTATCCAAGATAGGCAATGAACTCGTCACGCTGATTATACCGATTGACAGCAGAAACCAGAAATGGCATGCCTGCCGCTTCAGGCATTTTTTCGTCAACAGAAATCCATTCGTCAATCATTTTTCTTCGCATCCTTTCTCATATACCGTATTTTACACGCAGAAGACGTTCTGCGGGGTTTTATCGCTCAATAGGTCAAATTATACCAGAAGGATGAAACCCCGCTTAAAAACGCCGTATCATTCTCCATTTGCCATGCGGTTGAGCTGCCTTTCAATCTTTTCAGACATATGCAAGTGAAGATCATAATACCGGATGCCATGAAGACAACACATTTGACGTATCATAATCATTGCGTCTGCCAGTTCATCAAACAAATGCTCGTGCCAGTCATCACCGCGCTGATCCTTTCGCCTTGTAAGAACTTCAAGAAGTTCAGACAATTCCGAGATTGCCTGAAATTCTTGGCTGTCAGCTCCATAGTGTCTTACGATCTTATCACATTTCATTCCGTGATCTACGGAAAGACGTTCAATGCTCAAAAAATCACATCCTTTCAGTCGAGACGACCAAACAGCTTTTCGACGTCGTTCATATCAATACTGCTATGAGCAGGCTGTGCAGGCTTCTGGACTTTTCCACCATAGCCGTATCCGCACCACCCGTTTTTTTCCCACGTCCGAACTGCTGCTTTCCAGTCCTTCATGGAGTTGCGTCCGACTTTCCATCCATTCGAATTGTAGTAATCCACAAAACGTTCCGGATCCACATTGTTTTTCCTTTCCTGACAATAGGCTCGTACTTCGTCAACAGAAGGTGGAGTGAATCGTTTTTGAGATTTCTTTTGCGGCTTGTCCGCAATAATAATATTATCTCCTTCTTTATCTCTTTCTCTTTCTCTTTCTGTCCTAGTTACATTTGGTAACGTAACCTCGCCTGTAACCGTTACATCGTCGGTTACATCGTCGTTATGTGCCATGAGCCTTTGCCTTTCACGGAATGCAGCGACCTTCTTCCGGTTCTTTTCACGGTTCTTTTCCAGCAGTTCAAGAGCCTGATGCTTTTCCCAATTCGGGATCGTGATCGTATTGTTGATAATCTCAATCATGCCAAACTGCTCGAAGGTATTCAGGGCGAGGCTGACCGTGTCCACCGGTCTACGGAATATCACGGAAAGCATTTCGTCAGTATAAGCAATACGGTCAGACAGCATAAACACACCGCCGTTGTTTTGCTTTCCAGCCAAACAGAGCAGCTTGAACCAGATCACGATGATCGCATCACGCTCCGGCATAGCTTCAATGAGTAGAATCTTCTCGTCATCGAATATGTCAGTGACGATCTTTATCCACTTCACATCGGACATTATTTCACCTCGCTTTCGTCCTCGTCATAGTCGTAACGAGAATATGAGAAGTCAATACCGTATGTGTCTTTCAAGTGCTTCTGTGCATCCCGTGTTGTCATCTCTCGCCCCATGATTCCGGTATACATCATGTGCGTGACGTCATCCAACATGTTGAAAAAGTCAGTCAGTCGTTTTTTACGCCAGCCCATCTGTTCGAGTGCAATAAAGCAGCAAGCCAATGCCTGATCGAAGACATCAATTCGCACAGCTTCGTACATGGCGTCTTTTTCTTCCTGAAGAATCTTCATTGCCAGCTCGTGAACCTTCTCGTCCAGTTCAGATTGACTGACCGTAACGTACCGTGCTTTCATTCCTTCCTGCCTTTCCGGACATCTTCAATGACGTAGATCATCAGCACAACGACAAGAGCTACATTGCCGGATACAGAAGCAGCAATGAGCACCATCGCAAACAGAATCAACAGAATGAGCATAATTACGACCGTCCTTTCTTATCGTATTCATCGACTATTTCCAGCCGGTGGTGGATTCGGATTTCGGCAGTGTCCAGCATTTCATTGAATCTTATCTCTGCCAGACGTTCGACTCTTTCTTTATCAGAATCCCGAAGCGCAAGTTCTATACTCGCAACGATCATACAGATAATGGCAATATCTGCCAGTATGAGCACGATGACACCGAGTATCATTTTGTTTCACTCCTTCTTTCATTCCTTCAGACTTCTCGGATGCGGATCCCGTGACGTTCGAGCATCAGTTTACGCTTGATGATATACTCTTTCGTTCGCATCCCTTTGGCATCCTCTACAACGAGGATGCCGTTTTCGAGATACACAAAGTCGGCATAATACGAGCATTCACACTCAATCACTTTTCCAAGCTTCGGTTCGCCTTTGTGCTTTCCAGACTTATAAACGTCTGTAGATTCTTCCCGCTGCGACGGGATCAGAACAAACTTGACCTGAAGTCGCAAGTCCTGAATGATACCAGCATTCTGAAGGGCTTTCAGCTCAACGTACCGTCGTGCTTCCTTCCTGCTGTCAAACGTGATCCCATCGCAGACATATTTCCGGTTGTGATATTTCGACATAGCCGATAACCTCAGAACGGAACTTCGCCGTCCGAAAGGATTTCTTCGAACTCACCAAGATCGCCAATGCGCAGCGGATCCTGTGCAGGCTGTGATGCCTGCGGCGGTCTTGCAGGATATCCAGCCGCCTGCTGCCCGTATCCAGCCGCAGAAGCCGCCTGATTCGGCACATAGGGATTATTATTCGGAGCAGGCACGGCACCGTACTGAGGTGCCGCAGCAGGCTGTGCGGGATATCCATAAGGCTGATAATTTCCAGCAGGCTGACCAGAAGACTGAGACGCGCTCTTTGTCTCTCCAAACTGGACATTATTCGCCAGAACATTGTAGCTGTAATGCTTCACACCATCTGCATCGGTGTAGTTGTTATTCCTCAGACATCCCTGCACAATGATCGCGCTGCCCTTCGAAAAGTACCGGCTTACGAACTCGGCTGTTTCACGCCAGCAAGTCACGGAAATGAAATCAGCTTCCTGCTCGGCTGCATCCTTCTTCTTCGGACGGTTCACAGCAACATTGATCCGGCATACAGCAGTACCGGATGCTGTCTGACGAAATTCAGGGTCGGCAGTCAGTCTGCCCATGATAATAACGATATTCAGATTCATGATTTTCTCCTTTCAGATCATCCGAACAGAGCTTCCGAGACATCAGAAGCGGAAGTTGGTACGGGCGGAATCGGGGGTGCAGGCATCTCAGCAGCAAAGACCGGCTGAGCAGGCATCTCCGCAGGAACCGGAATCGGCTCCGTACTTTCATCCAGAACAGCATTTGCCGCAGGGATTTCTTCGGGGGCGTACATGCCGGACATTTCTTCGGGGAACGCTTCACGCAGAGCATGTACCAGAGCGACCTTGCGGATCATCGTAGCAGGCTTCGAAGCCCACTGCTGATTGAGCTCGCCGTTCGACTTTCTTCCGGCATACTCATTGAAGGAAACAGCAGCGTATTCGGGTACGTCATAACCTTTGATGAATACCTTCGCCCAGCCGCCGACGAGCTTTTCTTCTTCAGGGATATAAAACGTTCCTTCACGCTCAATGATCTCGCCAGTCTCTTTGATCTGCACGATGATACCAGCATACTTGCCGCTGTAATCAGGATTGCGGCGGGCTCGCTTGGTGAAGACATCCTTTCCGACTACCATCGTAGCAGGGCGATCACCAAACTTAATGAGGTGAGCTTCCTTCAGGAACGGATTGAGCCCTTGAAACTTGCACAAGCTCAGAAACATCATGACTTCGGAATCAGTGACTTCGCCGCCACCTGACACAAGATAGTTCCGAATCATATTCGGGCTGAGCTTCACGGTCTGACCGCCGCTTTCATACTCCACGCCAGTATTCTGAGCGGGCTTGTTCGAGATAGAATTTTTGACTGCCATTTTCAAAACTCCTTTCAGATTGCATTGAACTCAATACCACGAGCCACAAAGAATGCTCGCAGCTCTTTTGCCTGCGGAACGGTCAGCAGAGCACGGAAAGAAATCCACTGCTTCGGATGTTCCACTACTTCGGGTTGTGTCATCTCGCTTGTGTCTACACTTCCGAGATTTTCTCGGATGTTCAGATCATCCTGTGCAGCCTGAGCAGCTTCTTCGGCAGCGATTCTTGCTTCTTCATGCCGCCGTGCTTCTTCTTCAGCTTTCATGCGGGCTGCTTCTTCCTTCCTCTGCTGGATATCCAGAAGCCGTTTGCCCTCGTTTATAGCCGTCTGAATGTTCAAGGTCTGTTTATACACTTCAGTCGCTTCGAACGCAAATGCAGGCATTTCAGACAGCACAGCGAGGTCGCCTGCAATTCCTTCCTGAATACCCTTCAGATCGTTCTCGACGTTCTTCATACTGTAAGAAGCGTTCAGCCAAGACGGGTTGAAAATCTGTTCCAGTTTCAACCATTCAGGCATATCGCATTCGGTCTCGAAGTATTCAGAAATCTGCTGCCGCTTCTGTTCTTTCTTCGCTTCCTCATAGCTCTTGACCTGACTGTCAATCAGCATAACAGGCTTGTCGATCAACGAGATCAGTTCAGCGATCTGGGCTTTGAACTCATTGAACGGTGCCATGTACTCGCGCTCGCGGCGAATACGCTCGTCGTTCAGAGCTTTTTTGAGCTTGTTCAGGCTGGCTTTGTCAGCCTTTGCAGCTTTCATCTGGTCAGCAGTATAAACCATCGTTTCATACCGCTGCAAAGTCGTAGCAAGCTCCGTCTTGATTTCCTCAAAGTTGAATGCGATTTTACTCGGAATCGCAACGTCCGTTACTTTCAATTCGATCATGTTTTCCCTCTTTTCATATTTTCAAAATAATCTGAGCTGTATTCCATCCGGAATACATTTCTTTTTTCGACATTGAAATCTGTCCGTAAGTTCATAACTTTGTTTGAATACAGACATACACGCATTATACAAATTGGGTTCGTAGAAATACATTGCCTGAAGGTCTTCTGCAATTTCCAGATTGAAAGGGCATCCACAGCAACCGGTTCGTTTCATGCCGTAGACCTCATAACAATCTGAATACGAGATCCCTTCAGCATCTTTGAAGATCGCTTTGACTGAATCGCTCCACCATAACAAAGGCATATATTTGTTTGCCTTTTTCTGTTCTTCAAAACAGGATTTATGGCTTGAAGCCCTTTGCCCCCCCTCGTGTTTTCTCTCGCCTGTAACATTCAAGTCGATATCATTTTCGCGGAAGTACTTGTACAGCGGCTTTTTTTTACTATAATAGCAACATTGTTTTGAAACACGAATACCATTTTGCTTTATATATTCTGCCAGTTTGCGCTGATTGTCAGAAAATCCAAATCGACCAGTTTGTTTGACTTTCTTTACATAGCAAGGAACATCACGGCAATATCCTGAAATATATTCTGATTTTTCTTTAGAAAGAATCGGGATCCCGTATTTTCGTACAGCAGTAACAACAGAGATGCCGCGAATTTTATCTATCGAAATATCATACTTTGTTTCCAGATCATCGAGGTGCCGTTTTGTTGCTTTAAATTCGAGTCCGGTATCCACGAAGACAAAATGTAATTTCGGAAGGTATTCCGGAAAGTATGTGCATACAAGATGCACAATGCAGTCGCTGTCACTTCCACCGGATACAGATATCAGGATATTATTGTGTGAGCTGAAATACTCGATCAGCTTTGAACCAGTGTGAAAAAGAGCATCGTATGTCTCGAATCTTTCTCCTTCTGTACCAGCTCCGTTCACGAGATATTTTTCTCGTATCACAGCAGCAAATTCGACTCGTGTCATTGGTATCACCTCATTCGATATGCGGAAGAACCAGCGGCGGGCGGGTATCAGTTACAATATACTCGGCGAACTTCCGTTCTGCTTCGATCAGCAACCGTATATCGTCCTCGACTTCTTCTCGCTCTATCAGGTAGTGTCTTGTCTGGCAATACACATCGTTGTCGAAATCCCATCGCATTTGTGCTTTCAGGATCACGAAATCGAACTCCGTAACCATCAAATAGTGAAGCACCTGAACGTAATAATTATCAGGGATTCGACCATGCCACTTTTCTTTCTGTGCAGCAGACTGAATCGTCGTGGTCTTTATCTCCAATATACCCTGCCGACCTTCAGCATCGGTGAGCCAACCGTCCAGAGATGCATGAGCGAAAGGATAATCGGAATTGAGCCACATGTTATGCTCAGTATACTCGACTTTGTACTGCGGATAATCCAGCTTGAACAAATCACGCAGAAGGTGTTCTGCTTCTGTTCCATACTTCACAGCAGGCTTGTTCGAGATATCTTCGGATTTCTTCCGTCCGGTCTTGATTTCCCAAAGATCAACGTTCGATTGATACGGATTCATACCAACGATGCAAGCGGCTTCAGAGCCGCCGATGTAGCCGGTTCTTTTCTTCAGCCATTCAGACCGGCTCGCAAGTTCAATTCGCTGTACCATGTCTCATGACCTCAATAAATGCCCTTTTCGGAATCCGGATTCGGGTACCGATCAGGATTGTCGGGAACGGGAACGAGTTCGTTCCGTTCTTCTTGTCTTCCTTCACTTGGACATTGATGTTATACGCAGCACATCCAAGTATCGGAGCAATTTGTGTCGGGATGAGATATTCTTTTTCGATCTTTTCCAGATCATCGAGTGTCATCATGAGCGAACATCTCCTTTGCACATCGCTTCGCAAGTCGTGCCAAGCGTCTGGGCGATCTTCACAGCTACGGGAACCGTAGGAACCCTCGAACCGTTCTCATACATTGCAATCACGCCCTGAGTAACGTCCAGCATTTCTGCAAGCTCCTTCTGAGAAAGTCCTCGCCGCATTCGCTCACGCTTCAGGCTTTCTGCAAAGTTCATCCTGTCACCGCCTTTCCAAAATATTACTATGTAATTGACAAACGGATTTTTTTGTGCTATAATGGAAAGTAACCACACTTTGACACATCATAGCACATCGTAATCGACCGCAGACTTTTCCAGCGCGCTAAGATCAGAACAGCCGCAATCAAATTACAATGTAATTTTATCACAAGTTCTTTGGAAAGTCAATAGAAATTCACAAGTATTTAGGATTTCTATTTTTTGCACAAATGCAAGGGGTGTTTTTTATCAATAATCCACAAGAGGTCGCAAAGACCATCAAAGATGAAGCGAAAAGACAGGGATTGCCGGTCGGAAAGCTCCTTCGTGATCTCGGGCTGAGTAAAAATGCGATATCTTCAATGAACGCAGGATACTACCCGCAGCTTGAAAACCTAGTCAAGATTGCAGATATTCTCGGAGTATCGCTTGACTACCTTCTCGGCAGATCAGTGCCGGAAAAAGAAAAAGCTCCGGATATCATCCGGAGCAGAATTGCAGATCGGGTTCGGGGTCTTTCAGATCATCAGGCGGATTTGCTTCTGGCATATTTGGAAGGGCTTCTGGCGGAATCAGATGCAGACATTCCAGCAGATAAATGATACGTTCGTTCTTTTCCTCTCGTGTCATGGTATAACCTCACTTTCGACAGGCATTGTTCCTATGTCTCAGATTATACCATGATTCGGGGGGTTATTTCAATATTAAAAGCAGACTATTTCGGTATGAAAAAGAGGTGAAATCGGTCAATGCTTCAGAAGAAAATTGCTGAAATCATATCAAAGCTGAAGAAAGTCCGAGAAGAAAACGGGCTTTCATATCAGAAAATCGTTGAGCTCGTCGAGAAGAATGGTGAAGCGGTCAGTCTTTCAACGGTCAAAAGAGTATTTGAGGAAGGTTCTGAATCATATGGATTTCAGTACGAAAACACCTTAAAGCCCATAGCAGATGCCGTGCTCGGTGTTTACGAATCTTCAGATACCGTTACGCCGGATGAAGCGGATGCACTCAAAGCAATTATCGACTATAAATCAGACCGCATTGCAGAGCTTCAGGCGCAGATCGAGCAAACAGAAGAATCATACCGCAGTCGGCTCGACTTTCTCAAAGATCAGATCGCCCTGAAGGATAAACGGATTGACAGGCGGGATGACATGATCGAGAAGCTGCTAGACACGATTATGGACATTCAGAAGAACAGAAAGCCGGAAGGTGATTCGACATGATCTGCATAAAGTGTAAAAAGGATATTCCGGAAGACTCAGCTTTTTGCAACCATTGCGGAGCATCGCAGCAGAAGCCGCAGAAGACACGTAAACAGCGCGGAAATGGTCAAGGCTCGGTATATAAGCGCGGTGACAAGTGGGCTGCTGAGATCACGCAGGGATACTATATCGACACGGACGGAAAGAGAAAAAGAAAAGTCAGAAGGAAATGCGGATTCGATAAGAAGAAAGACGCGCTGGCATATCTCGAAACGCTCAGAACGCAAGCCCAGCCGGTCGCTGTTTCTTCTGTCGCAGACCTTTATTCGCTCTATCACTCAGAAGCAGAAAAGAAGTTATCGCACTCGAAGATGCAGGCATATGAAATCGCTTGGAAAAAGATAGTCGGCTCGGTCGGCTTCAGAAAGATCACTGCACTGACCGTTCCGGAGCTTCAGACAATCACTGATACTGCCGGTACCAGCTACTATACGAAACGCGATATAAAAAATCTGCTTTCACATCTATATCGGATTGCGATTCGGGATGATATCACAGATAAGAACCGTGCGCAATATATCCAGCTTCCGGAGCACGAGACAGCAGAGCGGGCAGTGTTCACAGAAGACGAGATCGCTGAGCTGTGGTCGTTCTCAGATCACTATATCGTAAAGCATATTCTTGTGATGATCTACACCGGAATGCGCCCCGCAGAAATCCTCTCGGTGAAAGTCGAGAACATCTTTCTGAAAGACCACTATTTGACAGGCGGTGTCAAAACCAGAAAATCAAAGTCGAGAAAGATCATCATCGCCGACAAGGTGTCCAGCACGCTCGCAGAGCTCGTCCAGACCGCAAAAGGTATCAGGCTATCGAACTACACGAAGAACGCATTCTACGACGCTTGGAACGATTTCAGAGTATCGCACGGGATCCGAGAAGAACTCACACCATATTGCTGCCGACATACATATGTCACACGCCTGACCGCGCTCAAAGTCTCACCGGCAATGCTTCAGGAACTTGTCGGACATGAAGACTATGAGACAACGCTCGAATACACGCACCTGAGCATCGCAGACCGTCTCGCAGAAGTCAACCGGCTTGCATAAGTTCATATCTATTTCACTCGCATTTCACTCATAGACAGCAGCAGGAACGCTGATACGAGCTTTTCACCTTTTTATGATTGCCCTGCTAAGGGAGTAGGGCTCGAAAGGGTCGCGAGGGTTCAAATCCCTCTTTCTCCGCCAAAAGCCGCCTGTTTCCTAGTGAAACGGGCGGCTGTTCTTTTCAGATCATTCTATGTTCTGTTTTCCCATATTGCCGAAAATCGCGCCGTATTCCACTCTTTGTTCCACTCTCAAACCGTAATTTGCGCCTGTTTACTGCACGTATATTTCCGAGAAAATATCAAAACTTGGTCTCGTTTTTTGGTGTATCTTTTTTGTAGTACATACATCGTTTGCCGATTGTTAAATGGAGCTGTAAAAAAAAACTTTACGTATGCCCGTCTAACGAATCGTAGGTCTAATTATACCAAAAAAATGAAAGCCGCTTAAAACCGCCGTACACGCCCGTTTCAGATATCCGCAGAAATAAAGAAAAAGAGCCGCCGAAGCAGCTCTTTTTTCTTTTTCAGTCGGTAGTGATATAATAATATCTCAGTTCTTCGTCCTTCAGATTGTCTTTGCAATACGTATCAATCTTCTCGTACAGATCCTGATACAGTTCGGCGTACTTCATATTGCCCGTACAGTAGTGCTCGTTGACTTTCCAGCTCATTGCCATTGCCAGCTCGGTGAGATATTTGTGGTTGTGCTTCCATCCTTCCAGAGCCCGTTTGAACGTATCCTTAATCGCAGCAGCACCGAACCGGTCGGCGATTGAGAAATCCTCATAGAAAGTTGTTATGGGCTTGTAGCCGGTCATGGCTTCGATATTCCACGTCTTGATCTTCATTCCTGTTCAGCTCCTTTCATAGCTCTTTTGAGAAGTTCCTGCTCGACCTGATCCATAGTCTCGCTGAGCTCCTTGTCTCGATCAGTATAAGGCGAACCAGCTCTTACGCCTGCCTGATATGCACACTTGCGGTGAAGGTCGATCAGCTCCTGTGCTGTATATCCCTCGTATCTCGATGCAATAGAGATCATGTTTCATTCTCCTTTCAGGTAGTGGGGCGGAAGGTCTTCCCGCCCCGTTCCTCATTCAGTTCATGCAGCTTTCAGACTTTCGATGATGTCCTTCGCAGTATTCCGAATTACATCCATGCTTGCGGTGAGCTCCTTCACTTCTCGTCCGGCAGACCAGCTCGCCACATAACCAAAGCTGTAATCGCTCGTGTCAATACCCAAAGCAGCGCACACGGTGTATGCTACACTCTCCGCCTGAACCTCTTTCGTGTGCCGGTCTGCATCCTTCTGCTCACCGTCCTCGTCGTTGTGCAGGATTGCATGGGATATCTCATGAATCAGGGTTTTGAGGGTTTGCAGCTCGCTCATATCAGGCTGCACGACGATCTTTCCTTCGGCTCGGTCGTAGTATCCTTTCGCTGGGCTTTCAAACTTCTCGAAGTTCACGGGTACCGGAGACAGCTCGACCAGCTTTTTGACCAGATCATCGAACTGTTCCACATCTCCGGTGAGATCATTCACAAATTTCGGGATGTCCTCGCCTTCAGTCTGGGAGATATCAAAGACATAAGTCGTGCGGAAGGTAGTGTAGTTGATGACTTTCTCAGTCTCGTTTCCGTCCTCGTCCGTAACCTTCTTCGTGAACTTCTTCGGACACGGTGCAAGGATCTGAATGCCCTTCTCGCCCTTCTTCACATTCCGCTTGAACTTGGTCTGCCATGCCTTGAAGCCTGCTACCAGACTCGCATCGGGCTTCTGCATCCAGATCAGAATGCAATTGTTAGCGGAGTAGTTGTAGAACTTGGAGACGAATGCAAGATATTCAGCATACTGCTCAGATGTAAAAACATCTTTCACGCCCTGTTCCAGTTCTTCGGTGATCTTCTCGATATCCTTTGCCATTTCAAAAACCTCTTGACTTTCTCCCGCATCTGTGATATAATGGAGCCATACAGGGTGGCGGGATACCCCGCATGGCTCTGGGTTCGGAAAGATCGGCTTACTTGTTCAGGGTTGAGCCGGTCTTTTTCGTTTGTGTCAGCATTTCCTCGATGTAGTCAATCACTTTGTCGATGTCCCTTACGTCCTTTGCATAGTTGATAATTGCCAGAAGAATCGCATCGAACTGTTTATCAGTCATTTCGTCCATGTCCTCACTTCCTTCCCGCCTACTCGGATGGGGTTGTGTTCCCCTTCCTGTGATTATATTATAGCACAAAAGGAATATATTGTCAATATAATTGACGATAAAAATACAGAATCAGCATATGCAACAAAAGAGATACCGCAGAATTATCAATTTGTACCAAAAACAGAAAAAGCACCCTTTTGGGTGCTTTTTACTATTCAGGTGACTTGCTTCAACAGTTCTTTGAGCTCTTCGCTTTCCAGAAGATCATAAATCGTGCATCCAATTACACTCGCCAGCTTGCACAGAACATCAAGCCCTGCACCGTCAATGTTTCTTGTTCCCTGCTCATAATGCCGAATATTCCAGATACTAACACCGGACGCATTTGCAAGACCTTGCTGCGAAAAACCAGCTTTCATTCGTTCAGATTGAAGTGACATGTCCTCAGCTCCTTTCGTACTCTAATTGTATCACAATAGTGCCACTTTGTCAAGATCATACGCTGACAATCAGCTCGACCGCTTTCAGCTCCGGAATATATCCATACTGGCACTGGTTGACGATCTCGTCTATCCGTTCCAGCTTCTTCGCATACTCCTTCCGGATTTCTTCTTCGTTCTCCGCAGTCAAGGTACCGTAATACCGACCGGCATCCAGAGCGAACTGCATTGAGCATTTCAGCTCACGTTTGCAGTCGTTTGCGACCTCGTTTACGTACCGTTTCATGTTTCAAGCTCCTTTCATACATCCAGACCAAACGCCCGCATATGGGCTCGTATAAACGCAGGGCGGCAGCAGATCACCGCCGCCCCGTTCCTTTCAGATATCAAACGTTTCGCAGATCATTCTCGCACAGTCGGTGAGATACATCAGGCTGCCGCGAGAAGGTGCCGGATGGGGGTGTTCCTCTACTACTCTACGTATCTGTTTCCAGTGAGCTGCAAAAGCAGAAGAACTGATTCGCACATCATACGGCAGAAGCCGTTCGTGCAGTCTTTCCAGATCATCGAATGTCCACATGTTTTTTCACTCCTTTACAATCTTGTATGATGCTCTTTCTTGCATATTGATCTTCACAACAATGTAGCCGAGAACATTCAGCACATTTTCAATTGCTGCCGCTCTTGTCATGTGACCGGCTGCCGTGCTATAATAGATGCGCCTGATGTCTGGATTTTTTTCCTTGTCAGCACGTTCTCTGCAGCTTTCAGCGGCTTTCCGTTCATCATCATACAGATGGATGATCTTCTCGATATCAGATGCTTTCATGGTTCATACTCCTTTCAGATTTCTTCGTCCTGAACTTCGCCGCTCTCGATCTTGGCGAGCTGTTCTTTCAGGCTTTCTATTTCGATCTTGGCTCCGGCTCTGTCAACTGCTCTGACATTCGGGTTTACAGCTCTTTTCTCTGCCGCTTTCAGACAAGCGGTGTAGTACGTGCTCAGTTTCATGGTTCGTGCTCCTTTCAGAAGTTCTGGTGAAATCCCAGCCGGTCTGCAATGTCATCATAGATCCGGTCGATCTCGTCTTCAGGAAGATCGCGGATCGCCTTGTACTTGTACATGATTTCCAGAATGTCTACGTTCTCGCCGATCAGGTTGCAGCGGTCAAACACTCTTTCGATCGCTTTCTCTTTAGTCATCATGATTCTCGCTCCTTTCAGGTCGGGAGCGGGTGAACCCCGCTCCATATTCATTTGGTAATCGTTGCGGTGAATCCCTGTTTCTTCAGCTTCAGGAACTCTTTATTTGCTTCTTCTCTAGTCAGCTCGTGAGTGACCTGAACGTATTCTACGAACTTTCCTTCCTGAGTAGCAGGATAACAGAAGGACTTTTTGAATCGGATACACTTTTCATAGTATTCGTAAGGAACTTCCTGCATCACGATCAGGGTGAACCCTGCTTTCTTTCGAAAGTCTCTTTTCATTTCTACTCTTGTCATGCTTGATTCTCCTTTCAGATATCCATTCGGGTGGGCTTCTTTTAGGTTGGGACTTGTATTTTTTCAGCTAATCCCTCACTGCGTGCACACTTTAACGGGTGATTGCTCTGTTTACGGGTTATTTAGGTAGATGGTCAAGCCATCAGGTCTTGTCCTTGACCTTGACTATACTATAGCACAAATGGAATATAATGTCAATACATTTGACGTATAAAGTTGAGAATCATTAAATTGCACAAATGTGCTACGATGCATTTATACAATTGTGACAAACAGGATAAAACCAGAGAAAAAGCACCCGTTTGGGTGCTTTTCCAGATCACGGCATGATATTGACATACACCGTATCGGTATATCCTTCCGGCGCGATCTTCTTAATGTGCTCTTGCACTTCCTTCTTGGCTTCGGTCAGAGTCTGGCAGCATCGTGCTGTATACTCCATACCCTCGAATGAGAACATCCAGCAGCCGCGACCTTTCGGGGCGTGTCCGTGTTCAATCCAGTATTCACGATCGGTGAACTCGATATGCAGCTTTTTCATGATTGTACCTTCCTTTCAGATTTCAGGGTGGAGCGGGTTGCCCCGCTCCGTTTCATTTCATACCAGTGTGATTCGTTCATAGTCGGTGTTCCCGTATCCGATTACCAGTTCTTTCGGGTATGTGCATCCTCGTCCAATTTCCGGATATGCATACTCGCGGTTGAAGAAAGCATATACCTTAATGTCTTCAGACCAGTGCAGCCCGTAGAATCGCTTTGCATACTCGTGTGCGATTCTTTCAAGCTCCTGTTCTTCTTTCCAGCAGGATCTGTGTTCGCACATCTCAGCGCAGTACTGAGCGAGCTTCTTCATCTGGTTTACGATCTGCTTTCTGGTAGGAAGTGCGAACCGCTTGCGGTCGATCATCTTCACGAACTCCTGCTTGGTAACATCAGGCAGTGCCATGTACATTGGCTCGATGATCTTGTTGTAGTCTTCAGCAGTCACTTCGTAGCCTGCCAGTGCTTCAAATTCATGTTTCATCATTGTGATTTCTCCTTTCGGTTTTGGGCTTTCCTTCGGGGTGTTCTCCCCTTCCTTGATTTTAATATAGCACATATGGGCTATAATGTCAAGCGTTTTTTGGAAAATATTTTGACAATCTACATTGTGCATAAAAAGTGCATCCTGCTTTGTAGCAAGATGCACAAGTATAACATTGAGTATATTTACGGAAAAATATCAAAATCCCATGCCGTTTTTCAGGGCAACTTTTTTGTAGTATATGCATCGTTTTCAATTTGTTTAAAAAAGCTATGAAAAAAACTTTGCGTATGCCCGAGTAGCCGTCCGAAGGTCAAATCATACAGCCCGCATGTAAACGCCGCTTAAAAACGCCGTATGATCCCGTTTGGATTTTACCGCTGTTCTTCCTCATTTCCGCCTGATCTTTCAGAATTTTGAATCGACAGGCTTCTGTTCGCTGACATAGAAAGAAGCATTTCGTATAGTTGTCTGTTCGTCGGAGCTCCTTGCACATACTCAGCAGGATTATACGCAGGATTGGAAAGCATAGGATAATATGTGAAATCCACAACGTTGCCGTTACGAATTACAATCCATACATTGCCCGCATCGTGCGTTGAAATGATGTGTCCAGATCCCGTGTCGTATTCACGGGTATTTCCGGCAGTTGCAAACTGAAGACAATACTTTGTAGTGCTTCCGCCGCCTTCCGGACATCCAGACATATTGAACCCGCTATAATCGGTAGTGTTTTCTCCATAGTCCTGCAATTTGAACCACGCATCAGCAGTTGCCGTTCCATGGACATATACAGAACCATCTGACTGCGGCTCAAAGTTAACGCCGTAACGCTCGTATGAGTCTCCTGTCCATGTACCGGCATCGTTGTATGCTTTCAGCTTTGCAATTGTGAAATACAGATTATTGATCGGAAGTTCTTCCTGAATAGCTCCGAGCTTTTCGGAAGTCATACCGCTATTTGCAGCCGCCAGTTGAGCACTGCTCAACGCATCCTGCTTTCCAGCAGCAGCAGCAGCCGCAGCAGCATTTGCAGCAGCCGTGATCGCATCAGAAAGAGATGACGACTGCCCTTTCGCATTCGTGACATCAGTCACGGCAGCGTCGATCTGTTCCAAAGTATGATCGAATTGTCCAGTTTCAACTGCCATTCTTTACACTCCTTGTACGTTTAAAGTTATTTTTCTACCGTCTGCATCGTATAGATATCTGCCGGTAATATCCTGTACCCAGACTTCGCCACCAAGATTGTCGGGAGAAATTGGATGACCGTCTTCATCCCAGATAATGGGAGCATTCGGGTGATACACGAACGACTGCTTCTGTCCTATAGTCAGCGACTTGCATTTTCCAGTTATCCGGTCGTACACGGTACCAGTAATTTCGAGCATGAGCGTACCGCCCAAAAATTCGTCATACACCTTTCCGATATCTCCACATCGTAATGACTCGTCAGCAGTGATGACAAAATCAGGATTGTTACGAACGTCTTCGATATCAATTTCATAGCAGATCACCGGCATGCAGGAACGCTTGAACATCTCGTGTGCTTCCTGAGAAAGCTGCTCGTAAACACCTTTCACACTGACGGGATATGTAACAAGATCAGACCGGAAGATGTGATGCGGAAGATATGAACGCCAGATACCGACATTCGGCAATGCCGTATCCCATCCCCACCGAACCCACGCGCCTGTATTTGTCTCAGTCAGTTGGAAAATGGTGCACAGCGAGCTTGTATCTACCGTTCTTTTAATCCCCTTCAGATTTTTGCCGACTCTGATATCAAACGCATTGTCTCGTGCAGTCTCTTTCCGGCTATTAATGGAATAATAGAAATTGTCACGATGCAGCTCGCCGCCCATCGCAGAAATTATACCGTTTTCACCGAGCAGAAGGTCAACGGGATTTGTACCGTTTTCCAAAAGCGCATAATAATATCCGTCGAAATCCAAATCAGAAGAATGATTGAAGACATACCGCTGCCCATCTGGAATAACGATAAGTTCAGAAAGATTTTCGTCTATTTGATCCAGAGCGTCGTTGCCGTCAACAGCAACAATTCGGACACGATTAATCGGGTCTGCATATATCCACTCGTCAGAAAACTGATAAAATATATGCTCAGCATATACAGATATATATCGGCTGTTCCCTTGTTCGACTTCTTCTGTCCTTTTTATCGTAAAGAGCTGACCACCGCTTCGGATGATGTTACCTTCCATCAGCAGTCTGTATCGCCCTTCGGGATCACACGGATGTTCCATACTCAGCGACCACATGCCGCCAAGTTCTTCGGTGTCCTCACATAAAGTCGGAACCAAGATCGCCAAACCATTATTCGTTTGGGTTGCCAGAACCGCCTGTGATGTCTGAATATCATATACTACGGTATAAGGATTCTGCTGCACGGGAACCGGCTTGATCGGTACGGCATCAGGAAACAACGGAACAAAAGCCTGACCTGAATCGACATCAGGATCACATTGCCAGATAGAAACAGGAAACGGAGCTTCGAGATACGGAAAGTCCGGCAGAAATTCGTGATTGTCCAGCCCTTCTGAGCTCATATACCAGCCACTGTCCGTGATGATAAGATCACATACAGCAGAAGAAATTGCAGACGGCGAAATGCTTCCACCTTCTGTATATTTTACCCATAATTCCCATTGCGCGACCTGATCCAGATTCGGAACGTCTGCCAGTTCAAGAGTATATCCGGAATTATACCAGTATTTATCGACAACAATCGAACCGTAGCTATTATAGCCGACAAAATTCCATTGCAGATCGTTCCCATTCAGAACCACTTTTATCGTATCGAATCCAGTATATTGCTGCATAGAGACAAAATGAAGTCGTTCAGAATTGCCGGAAACATTTTCAAAGCTCGTGATAGTTACAGTTGTTACTGACATTTTCTCACGCTCCTATTGGAAAGCCAATGCTCGCAAGGTATTCAGCATCATATAATTGTGCATGCGTCACGGCTTTGAAATAAGCATTCGGTGTTGTGAACTCAGAACTGAATGCAGTTTCATCATAGACTGAAACAAAATTCCCGTGATATCCGTATTCGTTCACATCATATGCACTGCCGAAATTTCCAGTAACAACACAGCCGGAGAACGGAGAACTATCGAACGCACGACAGCCAAGATAATTGATACTCAGCTTGCAAAACTTCACGTCGCCGTAATCAGCACCGAGAACGAACGTGCCGCCAGCGTTTGAAGGATATACAGCAGACAACCGGCAGTATTGAGAAGAAATCCTGTCCGAGATCCGGACTTCATTTGAGCCGCCCGCTGTCATATCCAGATTGATCGTTGTCCGGTTTGCATCCAGACCAGAAGAAACAAAATATTGAGTGTTCACGCCGAACAATCCTGTCATGATACAGCCGTTCATTTGGATGTCGCGAGTATTTCCATTGTTGTAGAAAAATGATGTTCCTTCACAAACAACATTTTTCATATACAGATCATCGAACTGACATGCAGCAGGCACGATGAATTTTCCAAGTAAATGAAGGTTCCGGACCTCAGTTTCATTGCCGATGATCTTCGTGCAATTTATCGGGATATCTCCTGAAACTCCTTCCGGATACAGTTCGTTCATATCCCACAATGCTTTTGAAGGAAGAACAACTGTATCGCCGGATACAGAAACAGCCTGCACGAACTGATCCCAGCTCGTGACATTCACAGTTGCCATATATTCACCGCCTTTCAGTAGTCACGCCAGTTGCCGATCACAGTCATCTCGTACAAAGTATATCCGGTAGCGATTTGAAGACGATTCGTACCAGAAGACAAAAACGGAAAAATACCGGTCGTGTATTGGGTTTGGTTTTCTCCTTCAGAATTATACGCAATCATTCTTTCGCAGTCAATCCAGACAGGGTTTGATGCTTCCGGCGCAATCTTCAGCACTTGACCATTGACGGAAAGCTCAGAAACTTCTGTGGTCGAGTGATTCACCTTATAGATCGGGCGGCTGTATCTGGTTCCCTGATTTTCAATTTGCCGAACAGAATTGTCGATCGTGATTTCAGGATTATCGACAAAATAGGCAAATGGAGACAGCGCAAAAGTTATTCTATACGTAATCTCGTTGCCACGATATGCAGCCGTAGGAACGACGCTGAGCACCCGTTTTATACGGTAGTATCTACCAGCATTTCTGCTGATTCTCAACGTTTTAGCGTCCGCCAGAAAGCTATAAATGTCAGTGCTCAGAAAGTTATCCGGTGTCTTGAATCTTCTCGCTACGATTGTATATTCCACATCTTCGAAAGAGTCATCAGGTGTTGAGTGGTCAGTATCACCGGATGACCAGATCGTATAACGCTGATTTGCCATAGGAACCGGCGCAGGCATCTCCGTAGCAAGTCCAACAGACAATGCCGAGATGCCATTGATCCAGAAGTTGTCACGAGTCTTTACAATATACGGCATTATACTCGACCCCCGATCCCTCGTTGCTGTTCAATCTGGTATTGTCTCAGAGCACTGTCAATCTGCCGGATGAAATCCCTTCCGGCATCAGCTCCGCCCTGAACGTAGATATCTCCAAACTGATATACGACTGAACGCCCGCCTATGAGCTCTGCGAGCCGATCAGCCCAGCCTGTATTGTTTTCAAGTGGTATCACAGCTTCGACACCATTCTCGCCGATAAGAGCCCGTGTGGGGCGCGTGACGATACCACCTTCTGCCATAGCATACCTAGAATATGAGCCGCCACGAGAATGACCAGAAATCGTGATCTGCGGCTGGTTATTTTCTTCCGGATTGAGATAGTCGTATATACTTTCTCCAACGCCCTGCCACCAGTTCGACCAACTGTTCCACGCATCCACAACACCGTTCATGAAGCTGTTGATAAGGTCTTTTCCGGCTTGTACGAAATCAAAGTCCTTGATCTTTTCAACGAACTCTTTCGCAATCTTTGTAGCAGTCTCCGCAATTTTCCAGAGTGCACCGACAATACCTTCTGCCAGCTTCTTCACGATCTCGAATGCCGCTTTTCCGATCTTCTTCAGGTTCTGTGTATCAGTCAGAAATTCGGCGAGCTTCTTGATAATTTCCCATGAAGCGTCCATCAGCTTCGGGATGTTATCAATCAATGTTTCCGAGATATTCTCAATGATTTCCGGAAGTCTCTCGATCATAATAGGCAATGACTGAATGAGCCCATCAGTCAATGCAAAAATAATTGCAATTGCTGCATCGATCAGAGCACCGAGCGTATTGGGATCCGTGAGAACGTCTACGATTTCCATTACGACTTCGACAATGGTCGGGATCATCTCCGGCAGCGCATCTGCAATTCCATTCGCAAGCTGGACAATAACCTGAAGACCAACACGCACGATCTGCGGAAGGGAACGCAGAAGTGACTGAGACAATTCCAGTATAATCTGACCGGCTGTAGAAATAATCATCGGCAGATTCTTCATGATCGCTTCAGCAAGTGTCTTGACAATCCTCATAGCAGAATTGACCATCTTCGGAAGGTTCTTTGTAATCGTCTGAATGATAATCGGGATAAACTTCTCGGCTGCTTCAGCAATTTTGTCTGCGGTCTTTTCAGCATTGTCAATGAACTTTTTGAAACCGCTTTCCAGACCTTCAATGGCTTTGTCGTTACCGGTGAGCAGAGCCGAAAAACCGTCCATCATTTCGGTGATTGCAGGCATGAAGCTCGTGCCGATATTCCTTCCGACACCACTGATCGCAGTCTTCACATTTTGCAGGCTGTCCTGATAAGCAGCAGAAGCCTTGACAGCATCGTCAGACATCACGCCGCCCAGATCATGAACTTGCTGCATCATGGCTTCGGTATCTTCAGCAGACGTATTGAGTAACGCACCCAAATCCATCGCAGATTTGCCTAACAGATCATTTGCCAGTGCCGTGCGCTCCGTTCCGCTTTCCATCTTCTGCAAAGCAGAAATAGTGGCGGCGAACAAATCTTCCTGAGACATGTTCTTCGCCTGCTCCATAGAGATGCCGAGCTTTTCGAATGCCGCCGTTGATTTGTCAGTAGGTTCTTCAACAGCATCGGCGAGCTTTTTCATGCTGGTTGTCATTTTATCAATATCAGAGCCGGAATGCTGCATAACGAAATCCCATTCCTGATATTTTTCAGCCGATATGCCCAGCTTTTGAGACATCTTATCCACATTGTCGCCGTATTCAGCCGTTTCCGACGTCGCAGAGACGATTGCGCCGACCGTAGCAGTAACAGCAGCAGTCGTTGCAGCAAGCGCAGCAGCCGCCGCCTGCGCGCCGACAGCGATACCGTTTTTCAAAGTCTCACCAAAATTCGAAGACTTCTTGTCTGCATCCTGCATCTGATTTCCGGTCTGCTCAGTTTCTGTGCCGAGATCATCTACATCGCCGGACGTATTTTCTGACTGTTTTCCAAGCTCTTCGAGCCTTTTTTCAGTCGATGAAAGTTCACGTTGAAACGCAATGTATTCATCCGTACCCAGATCACCATTGGCGAAAGCTCTTTCAACGTCGCCCTGTGCAGCTTTCAACGCTTCCAGCTTTTTCGCGGAAGTATCAGCAGCTTTTGCCAGAAGGTCTTGTTTGAGTGCCAGAACTTCTGTATTGCTGGGATCCATTTTCAGCAGTTGTTCGACGGATTTCAACTGTTTCGCCAGTTCTACGGAATCGGTTGTCAAGTCCTTCAGACCGGAAGTGACTCCGGACGTATCAGCATTAATTGCAATCGTGATTCCGCTGATTCTTGATGCCATGTTCTCACCTTCTTATCTGTTCTTCGCACCTTTCCAGTGCACTACGATACGATTGATATTTCTGCTCACGGATTTGACCGGCTTTGTACATTTCCTCGATATCCGGTTCCATCTCTTTGAGCTGTAAATACTGCTCGTATGGGTCTTCGACACGTTCACCGCGCTGACGGCGAATTATACGGTCTTTCTCCATAATCCAGTCGATGACCATGCCGGTGTTCCAGTCGTCCAGCTCCGACAGCGGAAAACCCCTTACAGACAGCAAAGCAAGAAACTCGACTGTTGAAAGGGGCGTGTCGTTTTCTTCGTCTCCGCTGCCGCTCAGACGTTTTTTAGTGAGGGTTTGGCTTCCGCAATCAGCATTGGAACCAGCTCCTGAATGATCTCGAAAATATTCATTTCATCGAAGCTGTCAAGCCAAGACAGCTCGTCTTTGATGGACGGGTCTGCCTGCTGCGCCATGATGTATGCCAAGTCATACATCCACGATGTTTCGAATCCGAGAACAGCAGCGACCTTTTTTTCTTCAGCAGCTTTTTTTGCTTCGTCATCCTTCTCTTCGTCATTGACTTCTGAGATCAGACCACGCAAAGCGAGCATCTTGTTCAGGTCTTCCATGAACTCACGCCCGAACTGCATCTGATATCTGCGGGATGTACCGGCAGTCTTTCGGAAGACTACCGGCTTTCCATCAATAATGATTGTTTTATCCATCCCGCACACCTCACGTTGTGCTTGTCACAGTCACGGTGCACGTATCAGTATACGCTGTGCCGTCAACAGTGATTGAAGCAGTAATAACAGAGCTGCCAGCAGTGACGCCCGTTACAGTGCCGTCAGAAGCGACTGTAGCCTTCGCCTGCGTGCCGGAAGACCATGTAATTACAGAATCAGCAGGAAGAACAGAACTGATTGTCAGCTTCTTCGTGCCGCCGACAGCAACCGTTGCGGTTGACTCAGCAATGTGAACATGCGGTGCCGCCATAGACGGTTCCGGAATAGTAGTAATTTTTGTCTTTGCAGGAATGGTCATTTTGACCGCCATACAGTCAAGGCGAGGACGGCAGCCAATGTTATGAACAGGGAACTGCGGGTTGAGCCCGTTTCCTTCAGAAGTCTGTCCAGCCTGATTGCCGCGCTGTGTAATATGGCAGTTATAGAACACGGTCGTCCTGCCGACCGCATCCGTAGTATCCTCAATAATCACAAGAGCGAAATGAGGGAACTCCACGCCGTTTGCATACTCTTCGACGCTTCCGTCATCATTCACAGTATAACCATACCACGCAGCGTCGATGTCATCAGTAACACCGACTGTGGTCAACGTGGTATTGTATCCCTGAGAATCCTCAGAAGCATAAACTTCGCGACCGTCAGCCCAGATGCTATCGGCAGTACCAGCCGCCTGAGCTTCATAGCTTCTGCCACCGGCACGGTGATGCGGAAGCCAAACGACACTGCCGTATGTCGGCTTTCCATCAGTATCGACGGAAGTCACGGGAGCGTAGCCCAGATCAGTGATTGTCCGAGCAATTCTTGCAACATCATTCGACATGTAAAAAACTCCTTTCACAGTTGAAAATAATACGTGGCGGTGTGAATACCTTCTTTTTCGTTGAACTCAAAATCAGGATCGTAAAACGAAATCTGATTTTCGGTGAGCAGTTCTTCGATCGAACTTTCTGCATCCAGATCACGCATTTTTGTAACGAGTTTGAGCTCGATCCATTCTTCTGAATAGATCACAATACCATCGGCATGAATCACGTTTTTATCGGTCACAATATACGTGATATACGCCGGAGCGGTCTCGCTCTTGTAGTAACCATAGACAGCAGGAATATCGAGTGTAGAAATCAAATCGCCGAAATCTTCAAGCGTCATCCTTGCACCGCCTTTCTGACTGCTTCTTCAGCAGCTTTGACCGCCCATTCTTCAACGTCAGCAATATGCGGTCGCCCAGCAACGAAACCATTTCCGCCGCGCTTCTTATGCCCTTTTTCAAGGATATTTGTCAACCATCCGTTTTTGTTGTAGACGGTCAATGAAAGCACACCGTTTCTCGTTTCAGTCTTCACTGTCCAGCCACGCCTGTACTTTCCTTTCCGAAAGGGTGACGAGCTTTTCAGTCGGGCTTTCGCTTCAGTACCAACATTTTTGATTGAGCTTTCAATCTCAGATTTGACTTCGGCAGTATACTGTGCCATTGCATCGGTTATTTGCTTTGCAATATCAGGAGTTGACACTAATATCACCGATCCTTTCTCCGAGATACAGTTCTATGTAGTCAGAAACGCCCTGTGCACGGTAGATATGATATCGTTTCCCATTTACCAGTGCAAAATGTTCGCCGTTATACTCGCCGACAAACACCCTGAAACGGAACGCAGGCATCATAAGATATTGCTGCGCGTGGGCGTATTCTTCTTCCTGAAGTTCGAGCATAATACCAGAGATATCCCTCGTGGATTCTTCCATGACGGGCTGCCGGATACTGTCAAGAGCTTCAGTTTGTGAAATGAGCGTAATCGTGATCTCGTTACCAAGAGCACGAACACGGAATTTGCAGAACTGATTCCGCATAGATATATTTTCAGGCTTTCCGACAACCTCATACATTTCGCCGGTCGGCAAAAGTTTGATTCGGCAGTCTTCAGCAATATCCGGACGGAACCAAGTTTCGACCTGAGCGGTATTCAGAACAGAAAACGCATACTTCGTATTCGATTCTGTGCCGCCATAGGTCTTGAAACTACAATTGATTCTGATACCTGATGCGGGATAAGTCTTTGAAGTTCCATACGCAGTCGCAGTATATACCGGCACAAAAAGCTCGACCGGAGTGGAATACGGAAATGACGGTTTGAAATCAGCCATTGTTCCCAGCTCCTTTATACGCAATTTGAGTCGCCCGCTGCATGAAGTATTCAGACAGCTTGCCATTGCCTGCGCCGTAACTCCAAAGATCGGAGACACCACGAGCAACGAGTCCGGACGTGATATCTTCTGCCGACACTCCTGCATCGACTAAGAACGCCGTAACCTCATTGATGTATTCGTTCAGAGTAGCGTCCTGATAATTGCCCTGAATACCAAGAGCATTTTTGACACTCGTAAGCATTGCATTTGAACTCATTGCTCGTGCTCCTTTCAGATCAGAAACCGACCTTCGTAATGGTCAGTGCATTGGTAGACAGTACAGCCTTGTACAGAGTCCTGCTGTCCGGATCCACATCGCCGGTAACGGTCAGAGTTGCACCGGTCTTGGTGAAGCCCTTGTAATCATAAGCCGGAACGAAATAGACCGCACCAGCAGTCACGTTGCCGTAATTCAGGGATTTAACCGGCTCATTTGCAAGATAGGTCTTTCCGTTTGTGGTGACGCTGAATTCAGCAGGATTTGTCGCTTCGAGCTTTTCCGGAGCTGTGCTAGCAGCAGCCGCAGCAGCGGCAGCAAGTACACAGCCGTACATCGAAATCAGATCAACGGATGTGATCGGAACGATTCTGTTAGTATTGATCATTTTCTTTTCTCCTTCTTCTCGTTATCAGCCCGAATACGATCCCGTAACGCCGAGAATCGTGACACCGGACTTAATATTGCCTGCTACGATATTCTCGTCAATGGCAGCCGTGACCGCATTCACAGTCACGGTGCCAAGACCATCGTAGGAACTTCCAGCAGTAATTGTCTGCTTGCTTGTAGTGGGCGTTACAGTCTTGTCCTGAAGGTTCGGAGCCGGAGAAATTGCAGAAGCGACAGCAGCAATGTTCGTGATTGCATCAGCATTCAGAACAGCATCGTCTTCGCCATCGTACTTCGCCGCAAACTTATTCAGAACATCGACAATCGTCGTGCATCCTGAGACATCAGAAGCAGAACCGCCCATCGCAGTGTAAAGTGCTTTGAGTGCTTCAACATTTGTCATGTTGGACGCTCCTTTCTCAGCCCTTTGTAATCAGGTAGATGCCGCAAGGATTCAGCACCTTGCCATCGACGACGGTCAGTGCCTTGTTGATCCACTTGTTACGGTCTTCATCGTAATAACGACGCATCATGAAGCCGAAGTTCTCATTGATCGCATATTCTTCCGGCTGCCAGAAGATGCCGATGACATCATTCTCAGAAGCAGAATCGAAGTCCGGAAGGATATCCGGCTCGACCAGAGAAATGTTACGACCGAAGAAACGACCGTTCGGGTTCATAGCATCGCCGTCGTTCACTTCGAGACCGGTTGCCTGACGGAAGATCGGATTGTTATTTGCATCCGCCATAGTTTCAAGATAAGAATCGACAGTGCTCAGATTGAAGATGAACTCGCCGGAACGGTAACCGAGCGGCAGCTTCGCAAAGAACTTCTTGCGCCATGCCTGCCAGTTATTGATCTCGGCAGCAGTCAGCTTGATTGTGTGTCCAGCCTGACCGGTGACACGGATGTCGTTGAGAATACCAGTCATCTGACCGACGCCGGTGCCCTTCACGATACCAGTATCCATTGCTTTGAGATAGGCAATAGCAATGACATCGCCGATCTTTGCTTCGAACGCATCCAGACTCAGAATGGACGAAAGGAAGGTCTGAGCGATACGGATTTCAGCAGTATTGTACTTGAACGAAACAGTATCAACGCTGCCGATTTCCTGTTCAGGCGATACCGTGCTTTCAGTAATCCAGTGGAAGTCTGCCTGCAGCTCGCCGACAGGATATTCCACACCGCCCTGAAGCGAAGTCTTCAGAACCTTGCTGTACAGATTGCCGTAACGCTTCCGAACAGTGTTGATGACCTCACGCATAACAGTGATCGGGATAACAGCACCGGTATTGCCGGTGTTGATAGCATCGCCTGCACGAGAAGTCATGGACGGGATCTGCATACCGGTTTCGCTCATATAGTCAGAGACACGAGCGCGCAGCTCAGAAGAAATCGGGATACCGCGCTGCATATAGGAACGGAATGCCTGACGGTATTCCATAGATTCGAGAACATTCTCGTCGGAACGTGCAGCAGGCTGTGCAGGCTGTGCAAAGCTCGCAACAATACCAGCATTGTGCGGGGTTGCTTCAGCAGGAACAGCAGCACGAGCGGTGGTGTCTTCTTCAGCTTCAGAAAGAGCGGTCTGAACGTCGCTGATCTCGTCTGCAAGGTTCTTCAGCTCTGCCTGAATCGAGCGGATTTCATCCAGATTTTCGGATGACAGAGCGCGCTGAGAAAGTTCATCGCGCTTTGCAATCAGTCTTGCAAGACGCTTTTCGAAATACTTCTTCATGTGTTTATACCTCCGTTAAAATTTGAATTTTGGCTTTCAGGATTGCGATTTGGTTTGCATCAGTCTCCACTGATTCGGCTCGCTGCTCTCGTGCAGTCTCCACTGCTTGACGGGCTTTCTCCAAAGCCGCCTTGCCACGAGCCTGTATTTCAGTAGCGTCATACGCAGGAAATGTAACTGCGCTGACTTCTACCACTGAACCGATTTCTTTGATTCTCCGGACGGGATGTTCAGACTCAATGTCTGCCCATTCTTCACGCTCGATAGAAAACATGAAAGACATACCGGAGATATCACCGCGCTGTACCGCGCTGTAAAGGGCTCTCGCTTCTGCATTGTTCTCGGTATCCAGTTTAACACGGATATTCATACCGGAATCGTCAACGATCATCTGCATCGTGCTGTTGCCGTTGTTCCGGCGTGATCTCGCAAGCGGGATTCGAGACACATCATGATTGACCAGAAAACGGACGTCAGTCAGATTCGCATTGTCAAGGGCTCCACGTTCAATGATCTCGGTGAAATATCCCATGTCCGTCGCAGATTCGTAGACGATAGGTCTACCAGTTATAATGCTGCCGACTTCAGATTCTTCTGCACGAACCTCAAAGCTGTATGAACGTTGTTCAAGTTCAGGCTTCATTGCTTGCACCTCCGACCTCTGCCCATGTTTCGCCGGTGAAATAATATTTCTTGCCGGTGTCAAGCTCTTCGAAAATAGCATTCACGGCAGCATCTTCCGGCTTGTCATCTTCAGATGTACCAAGATAATTTGCTGCAGAACCTTTCAGTGTAACAGCCATCGTTATAAATCCTCTCTTTCTTCGTCAATGACTTCAAAATTCACATTGTCGCCAAGCTGGTATTCTTCTGCCCGATCAGCATCGACCCAGTTGAGCGACATATATCTTTTACCTTCCAGCTCCGGAAGCGGTCGCAATCCAAGTGCTACACGCTTTTCATTCTCAAAAAGAGCACCGGTCGGTGAAAGCTCCTTTATCATTTCCAGTGTCTGAGATACAGACAGGAAAATGAGCTCTTTCGGATACAGTTCAATGCAGTTTCCGAAAGCTCTTTCTCTCGCCGTAAACATCTTCTTTGTCAACGCCTGCGAAATAGATATAACAAGCGGTTCCAAAGTCTTCTGATAGAACGCTTCGTACTGTTCCTTCGTGTAGTCTCCTTTCAGAATACACAGCGGAACGCCCCACGTTCGCAGAATCTTTTCGTCAATGAATCTGAGCGTATCTTCATCCACAATGGAAGCAGTATGCTGCAACGGGGTAAAATCAGCTTTCAGATCGAGCGGAAGGAAACCGGACTCGTTGTTCATGAGCTTTCTTTCCAGCTCAGCAAGAGCCGCAACTGTCTTCCCGTCATCCATCATGGTGTTGTACTTCACAACACCGTTGACAGCATAGGAAGACTTCATGGCTTTTGCAACGCCCTTCAGCAACGTATCGTTGAGCTTCAGAGTATCCAGAAGGGCTTGATGATTCGGCTGCCCGTCCAGCCCGCCGCCCATATACGTATTGACCGAGTAATTATACCGGATATGAATAATATCATCATAAGGAACCGTAGTGTCATAGCCGTTCATGAACCAGAAATGGCAGAACAGCCTGCCGGAAGCATCCTCGATAAAATCCACCTGAGTCGGCATAATAGGATACAGAGCTTCGTAATACCGGCGTTCAGCTCCTGTCTCTTTGTCGATCCAGCTCCTGAAGATCGGTACAATGAAGACATTGTAATTCAGCAGTAACAACCAGCAGACTTTTTCGAGAAATTCAGAAGTCGTCATGAGCGGGTTCGGCTCTCGCAGCACATCTTTCACAGTGCTGCTTTTGACCGGTACGGGATCAGCTTCACGATACCGGATATGAGTCGGGTTGAGCTTCTTCATTTCATCTACGATACACTTCAGAGCTTGCTGTACTGAATCGCTTTCATAGGCATTCTCGCCGAACTGAGGGTATACCGGAGCCCAGCCGTCCAGACTCTGCGCAAGTTGCCTTGTTTTGGGCGGTCTATGAAACAGCTTTGCAAAAATTCCTATTTTAACCACCTCCGATTAATTTACGCATGTCGCTACGGTACCGCCGGTACATTTCGTAAAGCGAGATCAGCGTGACTGAGCCGTCAATTTTTTTTGCATTCTCAGTCTTAATGCATAATGCCTGCCGAAGGTCGTTCACCTTCAGACAGCTATTTGAAAAACACCATTTATCGACAGGGTTTTCGCCGTAGTTGATAAGTCGTGCTTTCAGATCAGCTTCGACCAGAAGCAGGGCGTTATTGAGCGTCCGTGCATCCTGTAAGACCATCTCGACATCGCCGTATTGTTTTGTCCATCCGTATTCGTCCATTCTGTTCAACCAGTCACGGGCGAACCTTTGGTCGTATCCGCATTTGTAAAGCGTTATACCGTGCTTTTTCAGCAGTGTATAAAACCAGTCAGCACATAACGTAAGGTCGATGTCGTTGCCTTCACAGACCGTTATAAAGCCGCTTTTTGCCCACTCCATATATTTCGCACCGGCTTTCCGGTCGTCGTTCTCCGGATCCAGTTTAGACTGCGGAATGAAGTACATTGTGATGATATACTTCACGGGGTCGTTAGGCTTCATGACAAGAGCTTTGCAACAGCAAAGGTCGGTTGTCTCCGCAAGGTCAACGTGTCCGAGACAATAGCTGCCCCGAAGGTCTTCCAGATCATACGTTGCCGGATAGTCATAATCTTCGATGTTTAACCAGCTTTCAACACTGTTCTGCTTGATGTTGAAGTCTTTACTCAGAACAAAGATGCGGTCGGCTTTGGATTTCTTCGCAAGGTCTACTTGTTCTTGCAGATAATCCAGACGCTTGATGATACCGAGCGTAGGGTTTGATTTTACCCATGAAGCAGGGTTTTGAAATATCTCCTGTTCACTGTCCTGAGTATACAACCACGGAAGGAATCGGGCTGCACTGATTGAGTCATCCTCACCGGATATGATCGCGCGGGCTTTCCTCAGTTCATCATCGAGAAATCCGTCAATGACAAAACCTTCAGTAGTGATCTCAATGAACTTTGGATTTTCTTTCAGAGATTGAGACTGCTCAATGGATTTTGCAATCACATTCGTTTGCATCTCGTGACTTTCATCCAGAATAGCGAAATCAATGTTTCGACCTTCCTTATTCCGAGTGCGGTCAGACAGCTTGAAAATTTTCGTATTCGTGCTTCTGTTCAGGATATACCGCTGATTCCGCTTTGTATCGACTGAATCAGGGTCGTAAAGCTGCCGCATCAGGTCTATAGCGTCATACACAATGGACGCCTGTGCGTCATCGTTGGAGCTGCATACGAGATCAGAACCTTCATTGCCGCAGATGAACTCAGCATTCGCAAGGGCTGAGCATGTCTCCGACTTGGTATTCTTTCGTGCTATCAGAAGCAACGCTTTTTTGAAGCGGTCGATCACCTTCCCGTGATCCTTCAGCTCGCGTGACATCTTGAACGAATACAAAGCTTCGATGAACGCTTTCTGCCAGTCCATCAGAACCATTGGCTTGCCATAGAACGGAGACTTCGTAAGCCGTATACATCCCTGCATGAAGTCCATACGGAGATTGGCAGCGGATGTATCGTAGTAATATTCATCATTGTGGAAAAGATCATCGACCAGATTTTCAAGTTCTTGATACAACTCCTGACCGACTAGAATCTTCCCGCAGTCAATCTCTGCCTTGTATCTCAGCAGAGCACTGTTGTCCGGTGTCCAGATCATCACGATTGATCCTTCCGTGATTTCAGCCACGCTCGCAGCGGGCTTTCTTCCTCAGTCTCACCGATATCGCCTGTAATTCTCAGCAGCAGGCGCAGTGAGTTATTATACTGCTGTAAGAGCTCCTTGTACTGCTTGCTTGCGGCTGTAGGCTTCTGCTGTGCAGGGTTCTTTGGATTCACAGCAATGAACGGGTATTTCTTCAGATCCTGCATTTGCTTTTCAAGGAAAACCAGCTCGTCTATGAGCTGACGGGCTTTCAGCTCGTCCTGCTTTCCATCCTTCAGCAAACTGAGAAATTCGGATTTTCTGTCCATCGTTTCAAGCCCTTCCGATTATTTCAAGGGCTTTCACGATTTTTTGGATTTTGAAATCGAAAAATCTCATTTTTTCCGTTTCTCCAAAAATTAAGGGCATTAACCGCGTTTTGTATGATTTGACGCCGAAGCCTGTCGGGACGATAG
>JAGBSZ010000111.1 GCA_017631585.1 Bacteroidaceae bacterium | reverse complement strand
CGGTTAAACACAAGGGTTGATGTTGAGATGTTTACTATTTGTGATTTTTCGTACGCTCGTTTAAAAAGCTCAAACAAGTTTGGCTTTAACTCGCTTAATTGAAAAATTCGACTTCGCTCTACATGACACGCTACGTTGTTTCGGGCAGACAACATTACAATAGCAATGAAAAACAGCATCGACAAAGAAAACATAGGATGGATTGACGCGTTGCGCATAACAGCGTGCATAACCGTTGTTTTTGCACACTGTTGCGACCCATTTGTGGCACAATTCGACGCGAACCGCGAGATGTTTATGACCGGGGTGTTTCTTGGAAGCCTGACAAGACCATGCGTTCCTCTTTTTGTAATGATGACAGCCGTTCTATTGTTGCCAATAAAACAAGACACCAACTATGGAGAATTCTGCAAAAAGCGCATTGGACGTCTGCTAACGCCACTGCTCTTTTGGTCGATAGCCCTACCCTTGCTTGCATTCTGCTACTTTGCGTATATAAACCCCGACACAGCCAACCTACAACTGTCGGCAGATGAATACACGGCAAGCAATCTTGTCACCCGGTTATACACATTCATATTCAATTTCAATTTCGACACCATACCGCTTTGGTATCTCTACATGCTCATAGGTCTTTACCTGATTATGCCCATAATAAATGCATGGCTTGTAAATGCAGAGCGTAAAGAGATAAAACAGCTGCTCTGCATTTGGGGTGTAACACTTTTGTTGCCATACATAAAGATGATTGCTCCGGTACTCGGATATAATGGCAATTACGGGCACATGGGTATCCTTGGCGAATGCGACTGGAATGTTTATGGCACATTCTACTACGTTTCGGGATTCATTGGCTATATGATATTGGCATATTATCTGAAAAAATATCCGCTCCAATGGAGTTGGAAAAAGATGGCAGCAATATGCATCCCCATGTTCCTTGTCGGTTACGCGATAACCTCTGTAGGATACATTATAACAAACAGCCACTACCCTGGCAACTACGCCTATCTTGAGATACTTTGGTACTTCACCGGAATAAATGTATTCATGATGACATTCCCTGTGTTTGTTGTAATACAGAAAATAAACGCCAAGCCACGCCAATGGATGCAGAAAGCGGCATCGCTCACATTCGGAGTATATCTATGCCATTTCACATTCACCTTTGTGAGCTACGACCTGTATGACACTCCGTCACTCCCGTACGTTGTACGCATTCTGCTTGCAGCCGCAACAACGCTCGTGATAAGCCTTGCTATAACCTGGATAATGTCAAAATTTGCCCTGACAAGAAGATTCATAAAATAAAGCAACCCGAATTATGAAAAATATTCTACCCATACTGTTTTTGGCACTGCTGTTTACAACATCGTGCAGCAATATGATTGAGAAACAGCTTGATATATACAGCGATGCCATTGAAGAACTGGACAACATTGATGATTTCAATGTTCTGATGAATGAGATTCTAGACACAGAGAGCAGCATCTCGCTAACAGTAGCCACAGCTACGGACGAAGAGAGGGAAGATTTAAAGGAGGAGTACAGCGAGAACTACGAACTGATGCTCGACAGCCTTGAAAACAGGCGTAACGACTACTATGCAAAAGCCGACAGACTCTTCCTGTCACACACATTCAACTTTGTGGAAAGGCGCATAATCCTCTATCGCATTGCAGCCGACAGATACTGCAAGACAGAACAGATTGAAGAGTTGAATGCACTGAGAGAGATAATAAAAAGATACTCCCAACTGTCGTATGTTGATGGTCAGCGTTCATGCGACCCGCCTGCCAAAATACGCGAAGAGTATGAAGCGACAAGAAACCTCGCAGAAAACTGCTTTGACGTAGCAAAAAAGCGGATAGAAGAGAAAAAAACAGAGAAAGAGGATTAATACCCTCTTTCTCTGTTTATAACAAATAATGATTTTACATATTTTCAAGGATTGTCTGAGCATCTTTATTTCCGGCATTAGCCGCATCACGATAAAGATCCTTTGCCGTTTGTTTGTCGCGTCGGATGCCTTTACCCTCAAAGAAGTAATCTGCCATGCGCTTTGTTCCCTCGTGATATCCAGCCATGGATAGTCGCTTTGCTAATCTGAAAGCCTCCTGATAGTTTCCCGCACGTTCCTCATAATCAAGCATGTAAAAGAGAGCATCAATGTGATGTTTTTCTGCGGCATTTCGTATATATCTTATACCATCACCACCCTCGGCAACAAGCTGTTTACCATACATATACATTGCTTCAGGCAGTTCTTGTCTTGCCGATTTTTCCAATAGTTCGCGACCTGCTACGGAATCCTGTTCAACACCTTTTCCTTCAAAGCAACGGCAAGCCATCTCGAACATTGCGCGTGGCTCTTCATTGGCAACAGCATATTCCAACCATTCCAATGCCTTGGATTCATCATACTCGACTATTTTACCATCAAATATCGCCATTGCAACTTCATATTGGGCTCTCGGTTCATTACGTTTTGCAGCCTCGAGCATGAACGAGAGTGCAAGTCTGTCGTTCTTGGCGAGACCCGTGCCGTCACGATAGCACTTTCCGACATAATACAATGCTGGTGGATATTTATATTGCACCAATTCTGCAAATATCATAACAGCATTCTTGTAACGTTTCTGATTATAATATACAATACCCTTTTCATGCTCAAAAGCGCACTGTGCCATAAGCACAGAATCCATGGTTGTTTCTACAATCAAAGACTCCTTTTTCTCAATGTTTCTGCTTTCCTTGATTGAATCCGGCTTGTCCGACACACGGGTTTCCATTATATCACTGTTGCTGAAAAGCACATTACCCTGGCGACCTTCTATTGTTGCTACAAAAGCATTGCAGACGTCACTGTTATAGAACTCCACAACAGCCTCTCCGCTATCATTTACAGTAACTACGGGTTGCCACAAAAGAGTGCGTCTGTAATCCTTCTCCTGAGGCTTCATACGGCTGTAGTCCGGTGAATAGAACTGTTTGCTTTCGCTGTATCCCTGAACCGATGTATAACGCATTGAACTGCCAGCTGCAGCATATTCGGGTACAACACCTTTGCTGCGTTCTTCGGCTGTATATGGGATAAGGCATGCCACATAATTGGGATTGATGGGGTAATAGACACCATGTCCGCCGGTCAATGATTTTCCAAAAGCATGTACTTCGGGCACCCCGTTCATGTCATACCCGGGATAAACATAGAGTTGCGACAAGAAACCATTATAAAATTTTTGAACAGGAATCTTGTTGTCCATCATAAATTTAAGCGGTCGCCAGTAATTGTCCCTGTTCTCAAACAGCGAACGGGTCTTTTCATCACAGCGTATTACAAACTCCTTGAAATTTGTCATTTTTTCCACATCCGGAGTACCTCGCAGGTACTGCATATCCACATTGGGAACATTGAACGAACTATATTCACCGTCAACAACCATTAGCTGCACCCAATATGCCCAATGATAGCCATGACGTTTGATTGCACTGCGCACGACATCGGCTGCTGTAAGCACATGGTCGTACTCGTGATTTACCGGCATGATATCCGGAGATTCATTCTCACCACTGCTGTAACGTATATTACCTATATATTTATTTAATGTACTGTTATCGCTCTTATATAAACTTATTACATCGCCTGCTTCGTATTGAACAGAGTCATACTTTTCATCGTTCACATATTTATTCCCATCTCTGTCACCGGGAAATGCAACTTCATTCAATACAGCCTCGTAGAGAGCATCGCGATGGGTTTCGAACATATTAAGATAGGTGACATCCTGAGCATACTCCCATTCATCAAGATAGTTCAGACGCATCTCGCTGTGAGGCGGACGGCTGTTTATCTCGTTATTTTTCTTTGCCACCACCTCAACCGAAGAGAGCATATATTCAAACGGATTAAGTTTTACAAGACTGTCAGCCGCTGCTTTACTCATAGGAGTTCCAAGATTACGTTCCCAATAGTCGTATAGACGGAAGCCAGGCGAATAGTATCGGTCGAGAGCAAAATGGTATGAAATATCCCTGCTGTGCTTGAAAACAGTCTGTGGCTTGAGCGATGCTATGCGTGTGCCATAGAAATCGTCGAGTTCGAGGAGAAAGCCACCTGCACTGTCGGTGCGGAATGTACTCATCTTTACATTTGTGCTGTCTGCCGCATAGTCAAGACGCACAAGGTTATATGGTTGCGCCGTCAATTTTACTTCTCCTATGTGACCGAATTTTCTCTCTCGTCTTTTCTGAAAAAAGTTTCCTTTAACAGTTATACCGCGCTCAATGGGTTGCATATCATTAATCTTGCGACGTGCAAGATTCTGCCAGCTGTATGAGGTCCAGCCGTGAGTGAGCATGATAAGGTCGAGATGCTCCTTGCGGTTTTCATTTGAGGGGTTGAAATAGTGCATTGCGTCGGGTATGTAACCTTTCAGTTCCGAACCGAGCAGCATGTATGTATATATGTTGTGGCTGTATGATGTAGTCTGCGTTCCCAAAGCATCGCTTATTGCCAAAGAAAGGTTTGTGGCTTTTGAGAGGGGCTTTCCGTCGTTACGGACAATTTTAAGCGTTATTTTCTCGTTTGGAGAGACAGAAAGATTATTCAGATGATATCCGTTTGCCACAAGGCGCAAGCCGACTGTTTCCTGTGTGGTATTGTGAAGGGTGTCGTGTTTGACAAAGAACTGACGCTCGGCAAGAGGAGTTTTATCATCGGCAAACAGCACCGCACGGTTGACACCCTCGGGCAATTCGCTTTTGCCAAAAGAAAGATGCATGGAACCGGATTTGCCACTGAACTTTTTATAAAATCCCATGGTTCCGCGATGAAGAACAACAAAACCGAGTTCTTCCGGCTCGGAGAGATTATTGAGAATATCAACTTTTATGCTGTCGGCAGCCTCGCTTACACTCATGACAACACCCTCTTCTGCAACTTCGGGCAAATTGAATTTATACTTTTCACTTTTGCCTTTTTTGTTCTTTACGGTAACCTCGGCATGATATTTCGCTCCGGTTTCGGGCGTAAGTTCAAAAACGCCTTTTCCCTGATGCACCGGCAGAGCCTCGACAACAAGTTCATTGTTTTTGTATATCCTTATCTTCTCCTCGCTGAACAAACCATCGCCTTCGCGCAATTCAAAAGCGACACGGCTTGGCAATCCGCCGACAAGATGACCGCTCTCAGGATAAAAGTCGAGTGTAACATCGGGCAACTCATGGCTTATCCATTTGCCGTCCTGCATAAAGGCACGTCGGCGGTCGAGCATATTCTTGAAATCCCAGTTATCGGCATTGACCTTATCAAATACCGGGAACACGCGACTAAAGACGGCATCCTTGCCCCAGTTAAGCATATATCGTGTATATGCACGTACCTCGTAATATCCGGATAGCAACAACGGTTTGAGTTCAAATTCTCCATGACAGCAACCGTTATCATCGAGCTTGTATTTTTTTGTTTCTACAACATACCCCTCGGGGGCTACAAGCTCCACATAAAGAACCTTGCTCAATATACTCGGACGGTTATCCGCTCCGAATGAGACATACGCCTTGAACCAAAGAGTTTCTCCCAAATAGTATGCAGTATTGTCGAAATGGAGATATACGCGCTCCTGCTGCATTACACGACCAATCTGCATGGCTCTCAATGCCACACTATCGACACGGCTCTGCGCTGTCATGCACAAAGCGGTAAATACCGCAAACAGATACACCAAAAACCTTTTCATAAGACGTATTAAAGATGTTATTAAGCAAATAGGACTGCACTTATGAAAATGCAGCCCTATTTGTTATATTTTACTTGATACCGAGTTTCTTGCGGATTTCCTTAGGAATTGCATTCTTGTGAACAACGATATTCATTGTCTTGTAGCGTGCAAATGCCTTTGATGCATACCAGATACCCTTGTAAGTTCCAGCCTCGCCCCAAGAGTTCTTTACCATGTAGTACTCTTTACCGTTCTGGTCCTTTGCGATACCATAAATCTGCATACCGTGGTCGTCGGTTGTTTCCCAGTTGTCATATGCAATCTGACGCTCTTCCTGTGTACACCACTTTTCGTTTGTGGGCTTTGGAGTAACCTTTTTCTCATCCTCGCTAAGGTTGAGCCATCTTGCCATGTCAGAACCCTGAAGGTCTGCACCCTTTGCATCGTCGGGGAGAACTGCTGTACCCTCGCGTGTAAAGCCCTTCTCGCTCACGTCGCTACCCCAAGCAATGGTGTAACCCTCCATGATAGCGTTGTCGAATACCTGCATGAACTCATCGATAGGAAGGTTGTAAGACTGAGCCCAACGCCAGTTGTCCTGAATCTCAAGAACAAAAGGCTTATAGAAAGGATGGTGTGTATAAGATGTCAAAGAGATATAATCCTCTGCATTCAAACCCAAAGACTTATAGAATGACTGTGGAGTATATTCCTTGCCGTTGTATGTAAACTTCTCGGGACGCTCACCAAGATAGATGTCGTGAACTGCCTCGATAGCCTTTTTCCAAAGTGGCTGACCCTCGGGGCTTACCTGCAAGCTACGCTGCTTGCCCTTTGCAATAGCTGCAACAACTGCATCGCTCACTGCTGAAAGCTCGTTGTGGTTGCTCAACTCCTTGCCGTACATTACACCGGGACGCATCTCTGCTTCAGGAACAAGACCGAACTTGTCCATACCATAGATTACATCGTAGAATGAACCGCCCTGTGAGAAAGAGATATCACCGTGTGTGCGGACAGCCTTGTCTGCACGGTCGAGATAAGTGTTGTGTACGATGTACATTTCAGCAAAATCGTACTCGCCCTTACCCATGCGCAACAACTCTGACTCAATGAAAGCCAAAGATGAATAGCACCAGCAGGTACCTGCCTGATTCTGATTCTTTATACTTGTGATTGGATTCTCCTTAACCACCTCGAATTTAAGTGCAGGAGCCTCCTGAGCAAACGCGCCAAGACCCACAAAAGCCAAAGCCGCAAACAAAATAGATTTCTTCATAGTATTTAATTAAAATGTTTATTCATTAAAAGAGACAAGCGCCATGTTGTTTATTCTGCAACCTCTTCGACATTGCCTTTTATAGCCTCGGAAATTCTTGCTTCCAGCTCCTCGGCAAGCTCGGGATTATCGGCAATGAGTGCCTTTGTACGGTCGCGTCCCTGAGCAAGCTTTGTCTCGTTGTAACTGAAGAACGAACCGCTCTTTTTGATTATACCGTACTGCACACCAAGGTCAACGATTTCGCCGACGCGTGATATACCCTCACCGAACATTATATCGAATTCTGCCTTGCGGAAAGGAGGAGCGACTTTGTTCTTTACAACCTTGACACGTACCTGATTACCGATAGCATCCTCGCCGTCCTTAAGCTGGCTTACGCGACGGATGTCAAGACGTACCGATGCATAGAACTTAAGTGCATTACCACCGGTGGTAGTCTCGGGATTACCGAACATGACACCGATTTTCTCGCGCAACTGGTTGATGAAGATACATGTTGTCTTTGTCTTGCTGATAGCCGATGTGAGCTTACGCAATGCCTGTGACATAAGACGCGCCTGCAATCCCACTTTGTTGTCACCCATTTCGCCTTCGATTTCGGCTTTTGGTGTCAACGCAGCAACAGAGTCGATAACGATGATGTCGATTGCCGATGAACGGATAAGCTGCTCCGCAATCTCCAATGCCTGCTCACCGCAGTCGGGCTGCGAGATAAGCAGATTGTCGATATCAACACCGAGCTTTTGCGCATAGAAACGGTCAAAAGCATGCTCGGCATCTATGATAGCTGCAATACCGCCCATCTTTTGAGCCTCAGCAATGGCATGTATCGCCAATGTTGTCTTACCTGATGACTCAGGACCGTAAATCTCAATTATACGACCACGGGGATAACCGCCTACACCAAGAGCGGCGTTCAAGCCCACCGAACCGGTGGGGATGACATCGACATCCTCGAAGTTGTCATCACCGAGTTTCATGATAGAGCCTTTACCAAAGCTCTTTTCTATTTTATCCATCGCCGCCTGCAAAGCACGTAGCTTTTCACTGCCGGCGATGTTTTCCAATTCTTCTTTTTTTGCCATTTGATTCTTTTATTAAAAGGGCGAGCCGACCTCGCCCCTACACATTATGTTAAAGCTCCAAATCCTTATCAAACTCCTCGTGCCAAGGCAATCCCTTCTGGTTAAGCTGCTCCATGAATGGATCCGGGTCGAACTGTTCTACATTCCAAACACCGGGCTTGCGCCAAATACCCTTGAGGAACATCATTGCACCAATCATTGCAGGAACACCTGTTGTATAGCTTACGCCCTGCATGCCGGTCTCCTTGTATGCTTCCTCGTGGCTGCAGTTGTTATATACAT
>JAGBSZ010000110.1 GCA_017631585.1 Bacteroidaceae bacterium | reverse complement strand
CCTCATATAAGAGGATTGTGTATATCTGCAATTCTTCAATTTTCGAAAGGAGGGAGTCAGCGATGAACCAAAAGCAAAACTTACCAAAGCGGGTTGCAATAATTACTCAATATCACGGTAGTATAAACTATGGCGGAGTGCTGCAGGCATATGCCCTGAGAAAAATCATTACTGACATGGGATACAAAGCAGAACAGCTTCGATATATTACTTCATCTGAAAATACCGCGCCACTGCCTGTGCGAGCAAAAAACCTCTTTATCAAGTCTCTCAAAGATGCGGTTGCTGAGAAACAGATGGGGGCCTTCATCATTCGTACAGGAAAGTTTGGAATTACTTTTGTCCCCAGAAAAATATTCAATAAACTTATTGTAAGCAAACACCGCGCACTCCGTGCGGAAAACTTCGCTCACTTTAATGAGAAATATGTCCCATCGTCCAAAGTATACACGCGAAACACCATTGCTGAATCGGTTGATGATTATGACATCTTCATAACCGGCAGTGATCAGGTATGGAATCCAAACTGGTTCCATGCTCCTTATTATCTTGATTTTGTTCCAGAAGAGAAAACCAAGATTGCCTATGCTGCAAGTACTGCTGTATCTCATCTTACACAGGAACAATATGGAAAAATGCAGCCGCTTGTCAGCCGTTTCCAGCATATATCTGTCAGAGAAGAAAATGCTGTTTCAATGCTGCAGGGCATGACGGACAAAAAAATCGAGTGGGTACTTGATCCGACACTGCTGCTGTCAGCAGAAGAATGGAACGAAGTTGCCGCGGAAAATCCCGTGATAGAGCCATATGTGTTTGCCTACATCTTAGGAGACCGGAAAGACAATCAGAAGTGTGCAAAAGATTTCGCGAAGAAGAAAGGGCTGAAGCTAGTGACATTTCCTTTCACATCATCAAGAAGTAGTCCGCGTCAGGCATTATTCGGCGACATCCACTGCTATAGTGGGCCTGATGTATGGCTGAGTCTGATTCGGGATGCAGAATATGTGATTACAGATTCGTTCCATGCAGTTGTATTTTCGATTGTGTATCGGAAGCGGTTTGTGATTCTCCAGAGAAGCGGGGACGGAGAGAAGAGATCGATGAATTCTCGGATGTATTCGCTGTGCAAGATGTTTCCGGAGATTGAGGAGAGGATTGTCGGTGCAGATGAGGTAGATATGGTTGAGAAGGAAATTGAGTGGGATGGTATCTATGATGCACTTGCAGAGGGGAAAAAGGAGAGCATGGAGTGGCTGCGCAAGAAACTGAACGATTGAGCAATGAATCAATTATAGATTAACAACAATATTGTGCTGTACCAAAAAAATTGAATCGTCTTTAAGACCTATAAGTATAAAACTTAATGGGTCTCTTGACAATGCCAGGATTACTCAGATTATCACAATGTTATTTGATTGATCAGTCTATCTTATATAAGTGTCAGTATTTCCAATTCATTGTTTGAATAAATACAATTATTATTTGTTTTCAGATTTCGAATTATTGCTTCATTTATCCAAGTCCTTTTTCCATATGGTTTTCCGGAAGCTGCGATGAATCTGTTATATGCAGAGTGTGTTTGTAAGTCATCACGGAGAATAAGATACCCGTCCGTATAGTTATCTATCAAATCCCAGTCCGGAAGTGCCCCTACTTTACTTTGTTCGGGAATAACATGTGCTGTTTTATAATCATTTATGGCCCCAATCTTCACACCATGAACAAAACGGAGATACGATGCTACAGAAACACTTCCAGAGTTTAATTCGTGTTTTACCCCAATAATTTCCTGACGAAGCTCTTCGGAGATTTCCCGAGATTTTCTCCCGCGTTTTTGTAACAGAGGATATTAGTCAGTGAGAACAGTACATAGGATTCAATGAAGCTATGATGAGAGGGGCAAGGGGAAAAATATGTTTGTAATGTTTTGTTATAATACCTGTGCTGTACTGAAATTATTTATACGCATTCCTGCTCCTCCATAATACGCGCAATCATATGTACACAGTTGCCTCGAATAAGGTCAGCTGACTTTCTATAAAACGCATTATACGGCGTCTCCATAATCTCCCATTTCAAACTCTGGTGAGGTCTTCTACAGTTATACCACCAGACAAACTCCTCAAAATCCTCGAATCTCTGACGATTTTTCGCATAAGTCTGGAACCAACGTTCCATCTTTCCATTTGTCTGAGGATGCTTTATACGTGCCAGAATATGCTGAATACCCATCTCCTTACAGAACAATTCAAAAGAATGCTCAGCATTTCCCTGTAAATCACGTTTATTCGCATAAAACTGACTCCCATGATCTGTGATGACCTCTCGAATAGGTGCAATATGCTGATATTCCTCATAAGCTTCTCTTAAGAGATTTATGGAATTCTCAGCTGTTGCTGCGGAGAATTCACCTCCGGAAAGAATCATACAACTTGCATCATCTAAGACCGCACAAACCCAGGTCACAGAATCAGAACACAAATACCAGTCCATATGGACTGCAGATAAGCTGTGTTCTCTCTCATAGCGAACCCACGGATGGCGTCTGACACTTTTACTTGGATCTTTTTCAGTCAATCCTTCCTCCAGAAGAACTCGGTGAACCGAAGATGAGCCTATCTTTATTCCGCGAATGGAACGAAGATAGGATGCCATTCCATAACTTCCAAGGTTTAAGTCGAGTTTTAAACCAATGATGCCCTGGCGAAGCTGCTCAGAGATTACGCGAGATTTACGCCCTCGTTTCTTCAACTGAGGATATTCTCCATACTTTCTATAGTATGCACGGAGTTGGTAAACACGGGCGGAAGTAATGCCGAAGTGCTGGGCAACCTGTCTGACAGGATGATGCCATTCCTCAACCATGACGATAATCTGAGCTATCTTGGTGTTGTCGAGAGACACACTAAAATTGATGCTGACACAACTTAAAGATGATTCAAATTTTTTCGGTACAGCACAGGTTTGTTATAAACCTATCAGATGAAAACAATAAAAATCAGAGGATAAAATCGGAAACTAAGAGACAATATGAAATAATGCTACAGCTGCAGGAGATAATCCGCCAGCCATATCTCCGGAGATATATGCAATATACTTAGCAAAGGCTTTACTCAGTATTCCAACCCTGGTAGAGAATACTATCATCAGAAGATGACGATTACCAATATCAGAGCGGGAACTGCGCATAGACTGGTAATTACTGTTCAGGGAAAAACATGAATAAATTGGCTCATTCTGGACAGGGATATGAGTGTGATATGTCTGAGAGATATTGCAACATCACACAGCGGAGATGAAATAGTAAATTATCCGATAAAGTTCGTGATGGAGTTTTCAAATCTGGCTGGAAGACACTACCGTCAAGAAATCCCCAGCAAGACAAATGCAAACGATTCTGCAACAGTTAACCAACCAGTAATTGGTCTTCCCGAACTGCTTTCATCAGAATAAAAGAAGGCACTCTTGGCATAATGTTGGTTGGATGAGGATAAATAAGTGATGGAGGTTATAAATGAGGGTTACTTAGAAATTTTCATTATATTTATCACTATCCTTCTCACAAAAGAATAACATTTGACACCTAAATCCAGTATTCTTGGATTGGATATGAATGGGATTGTTGATACGACGTATAGAAACAATTTTAATCTCAATAATTTTTTGTTATGTACACGTTTCAAAACAGAACGCGCCACATAACCCCTTCCATTTTCTATATGAAGAGTAGCCATCCAGATATTTAATCTATCCATACACAAAAGAATATCATCATATTGCGGATGATTATACAAAATATCATGTGGATATGATGCAATTGATACTTGAAGAGGATGAGTAGTAATGTTCTGATACATTTTATTATTTGTCAATTTGTTCACAGCATCCATATGTATTATACCCAATGCTTTTTCAATATGTGCAACAGGATAATGAAATGCAATTCTACCCCACAAATCCCAATCTTCACCTAGCTGCACGTTTACTGGAAAACCCCCCATCTCCTGAAAAATTCTTTTTGGAATTACAGATGTTATAGTACATCCTGGAAATGCCCCATTCACTCCGAAAAATCCAAATGGAGATGAAACAATACCCTCCCATCCATATTCTAATGTAGATAATTTAAGATGTAACTTTTTCCCATCTGAAAAATATCTTGTTGCAGAATAGAGGCCTGCTTCGGGGTACTTTTTCCTTAATTTGAGAATATTTTCCAAATAATCTGGATACCATTCATCATCTGCATCTAAAAATGCAATAAGTTCTGACTGTGCCTCATCCACTCCATTATTCCGTGCTACTGAAACACCTTGATTTATCTGATTTATGAGGCGAATCCGCGGATCATTGTATGCTATTACCTTTTTCTCACCACCATCTGTCGAACCATCATTAACGACAATTACCTCAAAATTTTGTATTGTTTGTGACAGTACTGAGTCAATTGCTCTTGTAATGTGTTCTGATTTGTTATAGAGTGGAATCACTACTGATATGATTGTAGATGTAATATGAGAGTTCATGAACAATCCTACTATAGGAGGATTGGAAAATCGTATGAGAATTTAGAGATGAAAACTTGATTTTCATACAGAATATTTACAAATATGATTAATTCTGAATTACGAGAAAATCTTATAAATATAGGCACTAAACAAAATCATCAAAAGATTAATAACAAACCACACACAAATTACATCCTACTATAGAAGAGTTGAATAATTATGGTTTCTGAATTAACAGACTCGTCTCCAAAAGTATCAGTAATCATACCACTGTATAATAAAGCAGCATTTATTGAGAGGGCTATTGACTCTATCCTTTCACAGACAGTTCAGGATTTTGAGATTGTGGTTGTTAATGATGGGTCAACTGATGGGGGTGAGATAATTGTTAACGCATATACTGATTCTCGAATACGTTTGATTAATCAAGAGAATGGTGGTGTATCTGTTGCAAGAAATAATGGTGTTTATGCTTCACGCGCAGAATTTGTGGCGTTTTTGGACGCGGATGATGAATGGTTGCCAGATTTTCTGGATACAGTATTAAGATTGAGACGTAAATGGCCTGATGCTGGGTTGTATGGCACTAATCGAATTATTGTTAATACTTCTCCCAAATATAAAGAAACGTTAGTATTATGTCACCAGAGATATGATGAAGGTATCTATCCTTATTTTAAGATGTCTGCTCTAGGTGCTCATCCATTCTGTATGTCATCTGTTGCCATCCCCAAAAGTGTACTAATGGACGTCGGTCTTTTCCGTACAAATATTAAATATTATGAAGATATGGAAATATATGCTCGGATTGGCTTATCCTATAAAATTGTGTGCAGTCCCTTGCATCTTGTGCGGTATTACAAAGAAGATGAGTACGCTGCCACATCAACTCTTTCATTAATTCCTGAAATCCACCCAATCATCCAATTAGTGAATGAATTAAAAGAGAGGGATGAATTGGACTCTAGATGGAATGGTTGTTCTGATTTGAATCTTTATTTAGATTCTCTGAATTTATGTCAGGCTACAAACCGTATGTTGCTTAATCGACAGAGTGCTCGCCCATACATATTGAGAGTAACACACAAGGAGTTATTCTGGAGGAAATGGATGCTTTATCTCTATTCTTTTATCCCAGAATTTATTCTACCGGCTCTTCGGGACGCATATGGTTACATTCGTTCATTTGTGAGTGATAAATAGGAGTGTATTTTTGAATCCTCTGCTACAACTAGTAATCCATCTCCATCCAAGAATGTTTATCCTCTCTGAATCCAGAAATGCCACCCTATTCTGCAAATATCCGCATCTATCTTCAGGAATATCAACCACCACTCTCAAATCCTTATCCAGGCATAACGATGCAACTAACTCAGCCAATCCTCGAACAGTAACTATTTCAGAAGTATTGCTAATGTTATACACCAAATCATCACCATTCAACAGTGTAAAAAATAATCCTGAAACAGCATCAGCAACATATGTCAATGCAAGTTCAGTCTTTCCATCACTGTTGAGAACAATATCCTTTCCAGCAACCGCCATCTGTATAAACTCCTCCCACACCCTGCCGCTTGCAAGAGAATACTCAGGACCATACACATGTCCAAGTCTTGCAATAGTAACAGGCATTGAATACTGATGAGAATAACAGGCACAGAGATTTTCTGCCATCCGCTTACTTTCAGGATAACATGAACGAACAAGTGTCGGATTCACTGCACCATAATCATCTTCTTTAATGAATCTTTTATCAGTGGCAGTCTCACCATATATTTCCCGTGATGAGAGATACAGAAATCCTTCTACTTCTTTTTCACGAGCTAGCTCCAGCATATTCCACGTGCCATTGACATTGACTGATATAACATTCACTGGATTTCCCGTAAAATCATTTCTGGAAACCAAACTGGCAGCATGAATAATATAATGAATCCTATCATTGTAGAATATAGATTCAGTTACATCCTTATCTATAAGGATTCTAATGTCTTCAATCATTGCCTAACGATACTTTGAATATCTGGTAAACAAATATGAAATTATGCCTGAAACATTAGAAATAAATCTCCCCATACACCACATAATTTTAGAAGATATATCATCAATCATCCCTAATCAAAAAATCAAGTGGGATAAACTTCAATCAAAAACCGTGTTAATTACTGGTGCAAGTGGATTAATTGGATCATATTTAGTGTATTCATTACTTGGTTTAAACGAGGTAAAAAATACCAATATCAAAATTCTGGCTCTCGTACGAAATCGCTCAAAAGCTGAAAAACAGTTTGGAAAACTCTTGGAAAGAGATGACATAATCCTTATAGATAAGGATGTAACAGAATATCTCGATTACTCAGAAGAAATACACTATATCATCCATACTGCAAGTACAACCAGTCCAAAAGCAATGATGGAAGATCCAGTTGGAACAATTTCTGCAAATATGGGCGGCACACAGAATCTCCTTGAGCTTGCAGAAAAACATGATTCAGTTTTCATGTTTTTATCTTCCAGAGAAATTTATGGAAACACTTTGCCAGATATATCCAGGATTTCAGAAACAGAATATGGAACACTTGATCCAACACTTGTTAGATCATGCTATCCTGAGAGCAAACGTTTGAGTGAAACTATGTGTGCTGCATATCATCATCAGTATAACATAGAGACAAAAGTTGCCCGTCTCGCTCATACTTATGGTCCTGATTGGAATCTTGGCAGTGGTCGTGTATGGGGTGACTTCTTACAAAACGAAGTCAGAGTGGAGAATATTGTCCTCAAAAGTGATGGTCTCTCTGAACTTTCGTTCATATATGTGGCTGATGCTGTATCAGCATTGTATTTCATTCTTTTGAACGCAGAAGAGATGGTGTATAATGTATCTGACTCAAAAGGTGTTGTACAGGTTCGTGAACTAGCTCATCTTATCTCAACCTTGCATCCGGAAAAAGGAATTAAAACTGTCTTTGAAATTTCTGATGGCAGTTGTTATTCATCAAGTAAGATGGCGATTCTTGATACAACAAAAATAGAAGGACTTGGATGGTATCCAAGCATCTCTCTTAGAGAGGGTTTGTTGAGATCTGCAGAGGTATTCAGTGATATTCTGAATACTGAAGATTAACACCACCTGTTTTTCACATTACGTTTTTAGAAGCCAAAGATATCGTTACTCTCACGTAAATCAATCAGGGCCTTAAAGATGAAGTAATCTTCTGGGGTTGTGATTTTGATATTTGTGGTTTCACATGGAACCATGTGAAGCTTCTTCCCAAGTTCGGTCATCAGGCTGCATGTATCAATTGTAATGGTGTACGACATCTCTTCTCCTGCCAGATGTGCATCCCATACATCTTTGAAGTAAAAACTCTGCGGAGCCTTTGCGATGTACATGGTGTTTCGGATGATGGATTTGCTGGTGTTTACTCCGTCATCACTGATAATTCCAGTCTCGGTAAATGGAACCACAGTTACTGCAGAACCATATTCTTTTACTGCAGCAATATTGTCTGAGATAAGTTTTGGAGTTACCAGCGGTCTAACTGCATCGTGGAGGAGAACAATATCATCCTCCTTTGCATATGTTTTCAGATATTGCAGGGCATTCATCTTGGATTCCTGCGTGTCTTTACCACCTGTCAATACTTTTCTTACTTTTTTAATGTGGTATTTTTCGATGAGATTTTCGAGGTATGTTTCCCATCCGGCAACACATGGAATTACTATGTCATCAATTTCCGGATGCTGGTCAAATACTTCCAGTGTGTAGATGATGATGGGCTTCCCATAAAGTTCCAGGAACTGCTTAGGTTTTCCGGTTGTATGCATGCGGACACCAGTGCCGCCTGCGAAGATGAGAGCGTGGTTCATAATAAAATATAGGATTAGGAATTATTAGAGTATTTCCCCTCAAAAAAGAGGAGGAGAATCTAACACTAGGGAGGAAATCTGCCTCACTCAAAAATTATGATGTGTGTATTTTTTGAAGAATTATATCTGCAACATCTTTGCTTGCTGTTCCTTTCTCAACAAAACCATATTTATTAAGAGATGCAACAAGATTTGTTTGATATTTTTCATCATCAAATGCTAAAATCTGAGCATGCAACTCTGCTTCTGTTGTTGCAAGAGGGAAGGGCAATTCATCAGGTTGTATACAAAATCCATTCTTGGAATAGTCATCAAGATCCGGAGTATATAGAAGGCAGGGTCTATTTGTGAGAGCAAAATCAAACATAGCCGAAGAGTAATCTGTAATTAAGACGTCAGAGATATACAGAAGTTCCTGCATATCTAAATATGTTGAAACATCAATGTAGTCATCCTGAGTTTTGAATTTATTTAAGCCACGCAAGAATGGATGCAATCTAATTAAGAATACCCAGTCACCACCAAAACGTTCTTTTAGTGATGAAAAGAGCTCATTATAATCAATTTCAAATTGTTCAATCGAGAGGGCGGTTTTTCCAATACGGTATGTTGGTGCATACATGACGATTTTTTTCTCGGAATCAATTGACAATCTTTCTTTTATCGAAGCAACATCAACTTTTGTGGATTCTTTGAAGAAGATATCATTTCTTGGAAAACCACATTCCAAGATATCACAAACAAACTGGAAATCTGTGCGGTACATGTAACTCAGATAAGAATTATTAGACAACACAAGATCCATGAATTTAGCCTCTCTATTTAACCCATTCACAGTACTTTGTCCAATCTTGCTAGGATTAACACTCATCTTCTTTGGTCCAAAACCATGCCAGGTTTGAATATAATATTGTTCCTTTCTTTTTCGTGTGAAGAGTCCTTTACGTGTAGTATCAATCCATACTTTTGCAGTAGACAACTCATAAATACTGCGAAGTGAATTAAATCTTACTAATTTAATGGTGTCTGGGAAGTCAGCTTTATTCACAATAGAGGGGTTAATAATCCAGACAATTCTGACATTCTGATTTCTAGATAACAACTCCTCACAAATGTATTTTGGATGATCATAATATCCGTTCCCACGATTATTCATAACAACTATTTTTGAAGAATCAATCGGAAATATACGAAATAGATAGAAAAACACAGCAATCAAACCACATAGATTAGAGTATATGATTGAACAATATCTCGCAAAACTCGTACGTTTGAAATATAAAAGCAATCTACGGACAAGCATCATAGAATACGATTAACATTAGATTTATGAACATATAATAGATTCCCAGCCACACTCTAAAGAGTGGAATAGTGAGATGGAGGAAACCAAAAATAATCTCAAACAATTCCATGAATCAGTTTAATTCAATATTTTATATTTCTACATACAATCTAGTATTTTCCTAACAACCCTATTTTTCAACAAATACAGCCTCTTAGCAATTGGATACAACCTATTGTAATTCCGATATCTCCACTGTGAAATCTTAGGCATCCTCCATTCCATCCCTTCATTCATTGCATCAGTACATGGAGCACAAATTCCGCATGGCTTTCCAAATATGGGATGAGAACAGAACCATGTCATCTTCATAATCTCACTCCACCCTTTCTGCTCTGCAATCTCTCCTTCCTGTATCTTCGTCAAATCAATTATTGATAGAATCAAATCTTTGAACACAAGATACTCATTGCGCGAGTCACCTTTTGGAAGAATAATCAATCTGCCTGGTAAGAAATCATCCCCTAATGGTGTCAATTCACACCCACCATTGATAGCATTTTCAGCTTTCGATCTCCCTCCTCCGCTTTCTAACCCGCACTCCATCTTCATGTCGAAATATTTTCCCAATAAAGCGAAATAGTGATACTGAGCACCAATCTGATATTTATTTGCCACATACCTGAATGCATCACTAATCTCAGCATCAGCACAGTTTTTCAGAACCCACTCACCATCATAAACAATTGGGTCTTGAATAAGAGTATTACAACCATCAAGTTTTCTTATCGCTTCAATGATTTTCTTCATAGTCCTCTGCTCATGTTTTGCACTTGCTCTGAAATACTCAACAATATAGATTGGCTGAACTATTATTGGATACTCACTTAACTGCAGTAAACGGAAAGTACTATCCCACCCACCAGTGAAAAGAAGATTTACTGTCTGTCTGTCT
>JAGBSZ010000109.1 GCA_017631585.1 Bacteroidaceae bacterium | reverse complement strand
GTAACTTTGCACTGCGTGCGAAAGCAGGCTGCACTCGTTGCAAAATGCTCAAACAAATTTGGCATTTCACTCGTTTGCACTGCCTTTGCATATAGAAAAAGTGGTGAACTTCTGGATGGAAAAGCCACGAGTAAGCGAGCAGGCAGATGCTTGCATACGCATGCAGCGAGCGAGAGTGGGTTCGTGAAACAAACTCAGTTTTTCCATGACTCTAGAGAACGAACGTTGGAACGGCTAAATGGCGGATTTTTCTACCGCCTAGAAGATGAAAAAAGGTTTCCTACCGTTTTAAGCGTAAGATTCTCATAATTAAATAGTTCTACATGTTGCATCGGGAAGTGATTTTTTCATGCGAATGCTTATGGGCAGATAGTGGCGGATGCGAATTGGGCTAAGGATAACTGTTCTTGCATGGTGGCAGGTTTGTTGTCATGTGAAAACAGTTACATTTTTTTGCGTTATCCGGTAGGTTTTTACTAAATTTGCTCGGTAGAATAATAATTCAAAAGCTATCAACCGGAAAATGCCTTTGAGAGGTGTAGATAAAGTTACAAAATATATTAAGGAATACTTGAAGGATGAGGTTGTAATCCTTCAGTCTTCTTACACAATAGAATAATCAAATTATCATTATCAGATGGATAAGGTTAAGAATCTTATATATATTGCTGCTGTATGTTTCCTTTGGGCTTGCGGCAGTAATGGTTCCAGGGCTTTAGAACAGCAATATATTCCTGTTGAGCCCGACTATAAGAATGCAGACATGTGGGTGTGTCACCTCAACGACAAAAATGGTGAGGGTGCCGATGTGTTCTATATACCATCGACATGGGAGTATGATTGGACGACAAGCAACGGAGTCTTATGCCGTTATGCCGATGTGAGCAACGAACAGCATTGCAGCAATATGGCTATAGAGATGAACAAGGTTGCAAAATATATGGCAGATGGCAATAATTTCTATTCGCCTTACTACCGACATATCACCCTTGATACATGGGCTACGTTGGACGAGGATTATATCACTCGACAGTATGAGAGTGTCTCACTGACAGATGTGAAGCATGCATTCGACCATTTTATCAAGAACTGGAATAAAGGCCGCCCATTTGTTCTCGCGGGATTCAGCCAAGGAGGAAAATCTGTAGTGGAGCTGATGAAATATATGCCTGAGGATATACGTAAATATATGGTTGCAGCATATGTGCTCGGGTACAAAGTGACTCCGGATGATGTTGCAGTGGCACCATGGATTGTAGCAGCGAAGGGCGCAAGCGACGTCGGGGTTACTATATGTTATAACTCAGTATCAGATGTCAAGTATATCAAACCGGTAATAAGTTCACCTGCCGTTATGTGTATAAATCCAGTGAACTGGCGTACAGACTCAACACCGGCAATACTTAACGACAGTATCACCGTAACACTGAATACAGAGCATAATGTACTTGTTCTGGATGGCTATGATGGCAGTCACCTGCCCAATATCCTGAATATTCTGAATGTGGGTGATTATCATAGTATAGAACCATGGCTGTACGACCAATCTCTACGTGCAAACATAAAGCAACGCATCAAAGCTTTCAGAGAGAACAATTAAACAGCTGTCCTATTCATGCCGGTGCTTGCCGTTGGCTAAATGGCTTGTGGCGAATTGGTTGCAGATGATGTTTTATGCAATATCTTCGCTGATTTTTGCGTTGGTGAGTAAATGATTGATTATTAGCAAGGTATGGAGTATGTAAAACTATATAATAACGCAATGGTTGAGATAACTGTTGGTGATGTTTGCAATGTAGATGATATTGCGCAGTTTCAGGTGGATATGGCTATGGAATCCGAAGGGCTTGCGTTGGATTATGAACGTGTGCGTAGGGGAGTGCAGGCTGTTATGGACGATGATGCCAAAGGCAGATATATTATAGCCCGACTCGACGGAAAGGTTGTTGCCTGCCTGATGATAACTCGCGAGTGGAGCGACTGGAACTGCTGTTGGTACTGGTGGATACAGAGTGTGTATGTACTCCCGGAACATCGCGGTCGTGGCATTTACAAAGCAATGTACAACAAAGTGCTTGACCTTGCCAAAGCCGAAGGCATTTCCCAAATCCGCCTTTATGTCGATAAAGAGAACTCCACCGCCCAAACCGTCTATCAAAAACTGGGCATGGCAGAGTGCCACTATTGTTTGTATGAGAAGGATTTGAAAATTTAATTATTTCTCTGCACTGAAGACGATTACCACAAGTGTTGGCAAACACTCAACTTCACCTGCATCAAATGTGGTTTTATGGGGCTATTCTGCAGTCCAGATGAAATGAGGTGGGGGTGGATGGGGTAATAAGTTTGGACGTGGTCATATTTGGCTACATACGTTGGGGCTTTTGGGATGGTGTCGGGCGAATGGTTATAATTTCATATTGTGTGTTTGTAGTCATTCCTGGTTGCCGGATTTTCATCCCTAATGACTGATGATGTAGAGGGGCAAAAGCAGTGTGTAAGTACTTTGTTAAAATGATGATATTGAGTAATTAGGGTTGTTGGCAGAAGGTTGAT
>JAGBSZ010000108.1 GCA_017631585.1 Bacteroidaceae bacterium | reverse complement strand
CAAAACAACAACCTTTACAAAAGCATAAAATATAACATACTGATAAACAGCATGTTATTCCAGCAAAAAAAACATGAAACTTTTTTGACTTGCAATTTCTTTTTTATTTGCAGATATTTGCAATAGAAATGGTACTGACAGAGAGGACATGACAAATGCGCCTCTTTTAATTTGCCACTTTCCGACAATGTGAAAAAGCCTAAAAAACACAGATGAACTCAAATTTAAATACAAAGTGGAATGAATGCTTGAAGATATTCAGAGATAATGTCTCCAAGAACACTTTCGATACTTGGTTCGCGGACATCAAGCCCCTCAAGTACGAAAACAACACTCTTACCATCCAGGTAAAGAGCAACTTTGTGTGCGAGTTCATCGAAGGCAATTTCCTTGATTTGTTGCGCAGCACTCTATTCAAGGTAATGGGACACGGTACACAGCTAATGTACAGCATCCTTACTGACAAGGAGAATGACATCAGCACCGAAATAAGCTACGACAGCATAAGCAAACAAGGCACAGGGAATAGCGGAAACAGCACACCTACTGCAATGCAGGAAGTGGTGCAGGAGCTTGATTCAATGCTTATCAACCGATACACCTTTGACAACTATGTTGAGGGTATCAGCAACCGCCTCTCACGCTCTGTGGGAGTGAGTGTTGCCGACAGACCGGGACGAGCATTCAATCCATTGTTCATTCACGGAGCATCAGGAGTGGGAAAAACACACCTTGTGAATGCAATCGGTGTAAAAATAAAAGAGCTACACCCTGAATTACGTGTACTGTACGTATCTGCACATCTGTTCCAGGTGCAATATACAGATTCTATCCTGCAAAAGAATTTCAACGACTTCATGAGATTCTATCAGAGTATTGACGTTCTCATAATCGATGATATCCAGGAATTTGCAGGCTTGCAGAAGACACAGAACGCTTTCTTCCACATATTCAACCATCTGCACCTGAACGGCAAGCAGCTCATTATGACATCAGACCGTTCACCTGCACAGTTGCAAGGCATGGAAGAGAGACTTATCACACGTTTCAAATGGGGAATGACTGCAGAAATAGAGAAACCCGACTTTGAGCTACGCAAGAATATACTTCGCAACAAAGTACACAAAGACGGACTTAACTTCCCCGAAGAGGTTATTTCTTACATTGCAGAACATGTAAACGCAAGCATTAGAGACCTTGAAGGTATTGTAGTGTCAATCATGGCACACTCAACCATAAACAATGCCGATATAGACCTTGCACTTGCAAAGAGAATCATCGGTGATTTCTCTGATTACGAGAAGAAGAGTATCACAATTGACGAGATAATCAAGAAAGTTTCAGATTACTACGGTATTGAGACTTCCGCAATAAACACACGCTCACGCAAACGCGAAGTTGTACTTGTACGCCAGATATCGATGTTCCTTGCAAAGAAATATCTTGATATGTCAACATCAAAGATTGGTCAATATGTAGGTAACAGAGATCATGCAACTGTACTGCATGCATGCAAGACAATAGCAAACCTTGCTGACACAGACAAACAGTTCCGTACAGAACTCGAAGAGATTGACCTCGCATTACAAAACGCATAACAATTTTATTATCATACACAACAGAGCGGTACCCCCACAAGGATGTACCGCTCTGTTGTTCATTTTTGCAAAGCTGAAAAATAGATGCGTTTCAATATTGGAGTAATAAAACAAGTACAAACTCAGCACGCAGTTTTCTTTTTGGAAAACTTTTTAGACGCGTCAAAAAATTACAACATTGATTATCAGTGCTTTAAAAAATATTTTGGAAAACTTTACACAAAGTTGATAACTTATGGAATTTTTATTTGGCAAATAAAGAATTGATTTTTATTTTTGTAATCGCTGTTTTAAGAAAATAAAAATCAAACTATAAAGACGTGAAAAAGACTACTTACTCTTACGATGATGCATTTAAGGCATCAGTTGAATATTTCAATGGGGATGAACTTGCCGCAAGAGTGTGGGTGAACAAATACGCGATGAAAGACTCTTCGGGTGCTATATACGAGAAATCACCCGAGGATATGCATTGGCGTATTGCCAATGAGATTGCACGAGTTGAAGCAAAGTACAGCAACCCAATGTCAGCTCAAGAGGTTTATAATCTTCTTGACCACTTCAAGTATGTAATCCCGTCAGGCAGCCCGATGACAGGTATCGGCAACGACCATCAGATTGCATCATTGTCGAACTGCTTTGTCATTGGCATGGACGGAAAAGCCGACTCATATGGTGCCATAATACGCATCGACGAGGAGCAGGTACAACTTATGAAACGTCGCGGAGGTGTGGGACATGACCTTTCTCACATACGTCCCAAAGGTTCGCCTGTAAAGAATTCTGCTCTGACATCGACAGGATTGGTTCCATTCATGGAGCGTTACTCAAACTCAACCCGCGAGGTTGCACAGGATGGTCGCAGAGGAGCCCTTATGCTGAGCGTTTCAATTAAACACCCCGATGCAGAGGCATTCATCGATGCAAAGATGACCGAAGGCAAGGTAACCGGTGCGAATGTATCAGTAAAAATCGACGACGAATTCATGAGAGCCGTCACAGAGAACAAGCCATACATCCAACAATATCCGATAAAAGCAGAAAATCCGATATACTCAAAAGAGATAAATGCCGGCGAACTATGGAACAAGATAATACACAACGCATGGAAATCGGCAGAGCCCGGTGTACTTTTCTGGGACACAATACAACGCGAGTCTATACCCGACTGCTATGCAGACCTTGGGTTCGAGACCGTATCGACAAATCCATGTGGAGAGATTCCTTTGTGCCCCTATGATTCATGCCGTCTTATAGCCATAAATCTTTTCTCATACGTTGTGAACCCTTTCACTCCAGAGGCTTATTTCGATTTTGAACTCTTTAAGGAGCATGCACGCAAGACACAGCGTATAATGGATGACATCATTGACCTTGAGTTGGAAAAGATAGAGGCAATACAGGAGAAAATAGAGAGCGACCCGGAAAGCGAAGAGGTAAAATGGGCTGAAAAGAAGCTTTGGGACAAGATATATTCAAAGAGCAGCAAGGGACGCAGAACCGGCGTGGGCATCACAGCCGAAGGTGACATGCTTGCGGCCATGGGTATGAGATACGGAAGCGAAGAGGCTATAGAATTCTCCGAAGAGGTACACAAGATTCTTGCCTTGACTGCATATTCATCATCAGTGCAGCTTGCAAAAGAGCGTGGAGCATTTGAAATCTTCGACTACAAACGCGAAGAGAACAATCCGTTCATAAACAGACTGCGTGAAGCCGACCCCGCGTTGTATGAGGAGATGAAAATCCACGGGCGACGCAACATTGCATGCCTTACTATAGCTCCTACAGGAACTGTAAGTATCATGACACAGACAACATCCGGAATTGAGCCTGTTTTCATGCCTGTATATAAGAGACGCAGAAAGGTTAACCCCAACGACCCCGAAGTCCGTGTGGATTTCACAGACGAGAACGGCGATACTTTCGAGGAGTACATCGTTTATCACCACAAGTTTGTGGAATGGATGAAGAAGAGCGGTATTGATACCACCAAACGTTATTCACAGGTTGAAATAGACAATATCGTTGCACGCTCGCCATACGCAAAAGCCACATCAAACGACATCGATTGGGTTGCAAAAGTACAGATGCAGGGACGCATACAGAAGTGGGTTGACCATTCTATCAGTGTGACAATAAACCTGCCGAACAATGTTGATGAAAAACTCGTAAACGAACTATATGTAACAGCATGGAGATGCGGTTGCAAGGGTTGTACCGTATATCGCGACGGTTCACGTGCCGGAGTTCTTGTTTCTACAGAAAGCAAGGCAGAGAAGAAAGAGAGCGAAATAATGAAACCTACGATAACAGAGGTTCGCCCCACAATTCTCGAAGCCGACGTTGTACGTTTCCAGAACAACAAAGAGAAATGGGTTGCATTCATTGGATTGTTGAATGGAGAGCCATACGAAATTTTCACAGGACAGCAGGATGATGAGGACGGTATCCCATTGCCAAAGAATGTCACACACGGTATTATAATAAAACACACCAACGAAGACGGCACAAAACGCTACGACTTCCAGTTTGAGAATAAGATTGGATACAAAACAACCATAGAAGGATTATCAGAGCGTTTCAATCCTGAGTTCTGGAACTACGCAAAGCTCATATCTGGAGTATTGCGTTACAAGATGCCAATAGAGCAGGTTATAAAACTGATTTCATCACTTGAGCTTGACGAAGACAACATCAACACATGGAAAAATGGTGTTGAACGTGCATTGAAACGCTACATAAAGGATGGCACATCTACAGCCGAGAAATGCCCCAACTGCAAGCAGCAACTGATATTCGAGGAGGGCTGTTTGCATTGCCCAAGTTGCGGATACTCAAAATGCGGATAACCAAAGAACCTTCGTAACTTTATTAATATTCTTTTGTTGCCGCGTCCTTGTGGACGCTGCAACACCTTAAAAAAAAGATATATGCAACTCACCGGATACAACATAGAATTACGAGACATTCATATCTACGCGCACCATGGGGTAATGCCACAGGAGAGAGAGGTAGGCGCATGGTTCACTATTGACATTGTACTGAACATCAACAACTTCACCTGCGCAGAAAATGACAACATAGAGGGAACTGTAAGCTATGCAGACGTTTATGAAATCATTTGCAAAGAGATGAAAGAACCCTCAAATCTGCTGGAACATGTATGTAAAAGAATAAGCGACAGCATGTATCAAGCATTCGCCCAAGTTCAAGGAATAGAAATCACATTATGCAAGGATACACCTCCGATGGGAGGTGACAGACTCAAAGCTGCCGTAACAATTAAAAGTGTCAGATAATCCAGGAGTTATATACCAAGCTTTGAGATAGCCTGACGCGCAGCCTTCTGCTGGCTTTCGCGTTTGGAAAAGCCGTCACCGGATCCATAAAGGACATTATCAATATACACTTCGCTCAAAAAGAATGCGCCTTCTTTGCGCATCTCCTCACTAACCAGCTTGAATTCAATGAGTTTGTGTGTCTTTTGGGTCCACTCTATAAGACGGCTCTTATAGTTCTTATCGGTTCTTACAACAGACTCCATATTAAGATGTCGGGAGAAGACTCTGTCAAGGAGAAAACGACGACATTGTTTATATCCCTTGTCAATATATATAGCCCCGATAAGTGCCTCCAATGCATTGCCATAGGCATAATGGTTGTGTTGGTGTGGCAAACCGCAAGCCTCCAGAAAGCGGTCTATGCCAATTTCAAGTGCAAGTTCATTCAACGTCTCACGACAGACAAGATTGCTGCGCGACTTTGAAAGAAAGCCTTCACGTTCCTTGGTGAAATTCGAATACAGATAATCCGAAATAATAGAACTTAGCACTGCATCGCCCAAAAATTCAAGCCGTTCATTACACCCAAGTTTTTTGTTTCCTGATGAAGATGCAGAACTGTGCGTCATTGCCATGCGATACAATTGCACATTACTGGGAACATACCCCAATATTGAATATAGCAACAGATAAGACTCCCTATCCCTATGGGACAGAAGCCTTATCTTGTCTATTGCTTTTCTAAAAATTCTATTAACCTTCAAATTTCTTAAAAGCTATACTTGCATTATGACCGCCAAAACCGAATGTATTGGAAATGGCTACGTTAACAGTTCTTTTCTGTGCCTTGTTGAATGTAAAGTTCATGCCATAATCGATGTTCGGATCCTCATCACCATCTTCGTGGTTTATTGTAGGAGGTATGATATCATTCTTTATTGCAAGAACTGTCAACAGTGCCTCAATGGCACCGGCGGCACCAAGAAGATGACCCGTCATTGACTTTGTAGAACTTATATTCAATTTATATGCATGCTCGCCAAAGAGATTTCCAATAGCCTTTGTCTCTGCAATATCACCTGCATTTGTAGATGTACCATGTACATTAATGTAATCGACATCTTCGGGCTTGAGACCGGCTTCGTCAAGAGCGGCCTTCATAACCTTGTGTGCGCCCTCACCTTCGGGGTGTGGCAAAGTTATATGATACGCATCGGCAGAGAGACCGGTTCCGACTATTTCGGCATAAATCTTTGCACCACGAGCAATTGCATGCTCATATTCCTCAAGAATCAGACATGCGGCACCCTCACCTATCACAAAGCCGTCACGGCTTTTACTGAATGGACGTGAAGCACCCTTAGGATCATCGTTACGCGACGACAATGCATGCATTGAATTGAAACCACCTACTCCAAGCTGACATATCGCAGCCTCCGCTCCGCCGGAAACAATAACATCCGCTCTGCCAAGACGAATCTGGTCAAAAGCATCTATAATGGCATTTGCAGAAGATGCACATGCAGATGTTGTCACATAGTTAGGACCTTTGAGACCATAACGTATGGAAATGACTCCGGATGTAATATCCGTTATAATCTTTGGAATAAGGAAGGGAGAAAAACGCGGACCATTCTCTTTATTTAGAGCATACTCACAGACCTCGTCCTCGATTGCTATCAAGCCACCGACACCTTCACCATATATAACTCCAATGCGGTTGCAATCTTCTTTATCGAATTGCAATCCGCTATCATTTATAGCCTCAACAGCTGCTGCTACGCCAAACTGTGTATGTAAGTCAAACTTGCGGACATCACGACGGTCCATACACGATGTCGGGTCCCAATTCTTGACTTCGCAAGCAAACTGAGTCTTGAAAAGGTATGAGTCAAAACGAGTAATAGGTCCTGCGCCACTTACGCCATTAACCGCATTTTCCCACAACGTAGGAACATCGTTACCAATTGGCGAAACGGCACCAAGACCTGTTACAACAACTCTTCTTAATTTCATTATAGAATTGTTAGTGAAGTAAAGAAGAATGAGAATTATTTCTCAGCAACCTTCTCCTCTACGAATTTAACAGCATCACCTACTGTAGCGATTTTCTCTGCCAACTCCTCAGGAATAGAGATACCGAACTCGTCCTCAATCTCCATGATAAGCTCTACTCTATCGAGTGAGTCTGCGCTCAAGTCATTTGTAAAGTTAGCCTCAGAAGTAACCTCTGATTCTGAAACACCAAATTTCTCAACGATAATAGCTTTTACTCTTGATTCAATTTCTGACATAGTTGTAATTTTTTAAATGATTAAAAATTATCTGTCGCAAAAATATGATAAAAAAAATGAACTGCAAAAAAAGAGAGCACTTTTTTAGCACACATATTGCACAAACGGCATCAAAATGTGCAAAAACCGTCATAAAATAAGATTATTTTAACACAATTTTATATGCAGCAGGCTCTCGCCTTAACTTATAATTGTTTCTAAGGCATTCAAAAGCATCCGGATTTTTCTTTAAGGCAACAGTATCTGCCGATGGAGAGTAGATAGCCAACATAGCCTCGCGTTCATCACTTGCAACGACCGGATTGTTGTCGGGTTCGGGCAACGTATCCAAACTGATACAATCTTTTTTCCCAAGAAACTCAAAGAATGCCTCAAGCACCATTCGCGTCGCATTCATTTTACCTTCGGCAGAGTAACCGGCGATGTGAGGTGTTGCCACATACGCTTTCTCCAAAAGCTCTTTATTGATTTCCGGTTCGTTTTCCCATACATCAAGAGCAACCGTGCCTATTTTATTTTCATTTACAGCGTCAAGCAATGCGTTGTTATCAACAACCTCGCCACGGGAGGCATTTATAAGCAATTTGCACCGTTTTAATGAGTCGAAGAATTTTTTGCCAGCAAGGTGATATGTAGGGAAATTACCCTCACACTCCAATGTGGGATGAAATGTTATTATATCGCATTTTTCGGCAATCTCATCAAGCGAAACCAGCCCTTTAATGCCTTGTACCTCTTTTGGAGGGTCGTTTCTATACACATTCATCCCTACGGATTCAGCCCATTCGGCAACTCTCGAGCCGATTTCCCCAACACCGACAATACCGATGGAAAGACCTTTTACACATTCACACCATTCGTATATGACAGACTGTACATATTGAAGCACTGCACCGGCATTACACCCTGCAGCATTCTTCCACGCAATATTATTTCTAGAGCAATAATCCGCATCGATATGATCGTATCCTATGGTTGCCGTCCCGATAAACTTCACTGACGAGCCCTCAAGCAACTCCGCATTGCACTTTGTACGGGTACGTACAAAGAGAGCTTCAGCCGACACAACATCATTACTGTTTATATCAGAACCGGCTTTCGCCACTACAGTAAAGCCCGCAGAAGAGAGAGCCTCTTTCAAATAAGGGATTTTCTCATCTATAACAACTTTCATCAGTTTTGGAGGTTTGGTTGATATTGAACAAAATTAGTATTTTATAAATTAAAATAGCTTGTTTAATATAAAAATTACCTATTAATATAAGAAATGCATTATTTTTTTTGAAAAATAACATCTAAATTCATTACTTTGCAATGATATATCTCGTATCAAGCATATGTATGCTTAAACAATGTAAACAAGAAAACAGACAAATATAATTATGAAAAAGTTTTTATTACTGCTTTGTCTATCGATTCTTTCCTTCACCGGAATAAAATCACAAAATTGGTCTGCAACACTGAACGCCATGGACGGACTGCCGGGCGAAGCTAATGCCAACTACGGAGAACTGTATTACACATACAATTCTAAGGTGTTCACCCCCGGTGGAACTTTGGATATAATAAGAATAACCGTCACAGGCACCAAATCAAATGAAAAGCCAAGCGGCAACAATGTCGTTTTTGCACTTTCCGGACTAAAAGTTTACGATGGCAACGGCAACGAAGTAACATACACAGCGCGCTCTAATGCCGACCATAATACTCTTTCAGGAAAAACTGACGGTGATGGTTTGCCAGCTTTGAGCGACAACGACATTAAAAGCTATTTTCATTCCATGTGGTCAACACCGGCTGTAGCCGAATACCATTATATCGAACTTATTCTTTCACGCAAGGTGTCATCTTTCAGTTTGGAATGGACAACACGTCTTGGAACGGACAAGAACGACCCGACCGTTGTTGGTATCACGCTGGGCACAGAATATATTCCAGCCGACAATTCTGCAGAAATAACACTTGGTGATGCCGTAACTAAAGAGAATGAACTTGCAGACAACGAGCAGTTGTTTGTCATGAAAGGTAATGCAGTAATATATTTCAATGCATCCAACGGCAGTACATATATCGGAAGCGGTCCTATTTTCATGCAATGTGCAGAAACCGGCGACAAGGAAGCAAATTCAAGCCACATAATGCAACTGATTCCTTATGGAAACGGTAAATACCTTGTATTCTGGCCCGCAGCAGGCAAATTCCTCCAAGATTCAGGCAGTGCATACAACGGATTGAATGGCTGGCAATACAGCACTACAAACATAGAAGAAGCTGCTGTAGTTGATTTTACAGCCATTGCCGATGGATATTTCGAAATGCGCTATGAGAGTACATATAACAATACACCTATTACATTACACATAGGAGCAGAGATGCGCAACGGTGTTGATTCCAAGATGAAAATCTTTGACCTTGAGCACAAGAATTATCTCGAAAAAGGAGACTACACACAAGGTTATTCCCTACCAATTGCTTTCAATTGGTCAATATATAAGGCTGAAATAGACAAAGAGGCTGTAAATATTCTTACAATGCAAAAAATAGCTGAGGTAAAGCTCAACAGCACAATAAACAAGGCTGTAAGCTATATTGGCAGCTATGACATCTATTGCAAGAACAATGAAGATGCCATATTGGAAAGCAAGATAGCAGAGACACGCACGTTCATTACCGCGTCGGACATAACAGTCAGCGACATTGAGCAAGAGAAAAAAGAATTGCTTACAGTGCTGTCGGATTACACCGCCACCAAACTTACCCATTACAACGAGCAGATAAATACAATAGTATCAAATGCACAGTTCTCATCATATCCTAACTACATAAAGGATACATATCCCGAAACTTCAAGAAGCATACTTGAGAGTTTGCAGGAGACTGTAGCCAACGCACAGAGCCAAAAGCACTCTGCAGAAGAATACGAGGCAATATACAGTCAGATAGAACGAGACATAGAATTGTTCGAAGCTACCAAGATAACAGAAACAACCACTCCTGATAAAGAAGAAGAGGAGGAGAAAGAAGAGAGTACCAAAGAAGATATTTTGTTTGTATATCTGACAAATGGTGACATTGATGCTTACGAAATCTCTCTGATAGAAGGGAATCACTATACAGAAAACGGCAAATTGTATATACCGATGAAAGAGGGGGAGATGTTTTATTACGACAAAGAGGAGTACGATAGTTGTTCTACAGTCAAACCGGCATTGCCCACAATGACATCATACAAATTCAACAACAAGTACAACCCCAACCTTCACGTCGATGCCGTTGCCGACAAAATAACAAATACAATCACATTCAATCTCAATGCCATTGGCAAATGGCTTACAGCAAGTTTCGATCTGAGCGATGAAAGGGCTGTTGCATACGTCGATACAGTGCCTCAGATTAGCAAGGAGACCCGTCAGAGTTTCAAAGAGCCCGTGACATACCATGTAACATACCCTGGATACAATATTGTAAAAAGAGTAAAGGTACAGGATGAAATATGGACAGAACCTGTAACCGGTACACAGGTGACAGATGTTGCGCTTACTGCTGATATGCTATACACCAACAAACCGTCACAGAACTCAAATGAAAGCTTAGCAAACTTGCTTGATAACAACCCTAACACAATATTCCACTCCACATGGGGCAGTGCCAATAACGCAACCATAAATGTAAACACATATATCACTATTGATTTGCCGGAGGCTTTAGATAAAATACAAATTTATTACCAATGCCGCAATGCAAGTGGCTACAACCCACTTATGTGGGAAATATATGCAAGCAACAACGGTAACGATTGGGAGCTTGTCAGGACACTCGATTACATCACCGATAACATGCCAAGATACGGTTCCGGTCAAGAATTCACATCAAACACAATAGACTTGGGCGGAAGCTACTCAAAACTCAAAATTGTGCAGACACTCGGAGAATACAGCAAGAACCACCTTGTAATCTCTGAATTGCGTGTCAAGAAGGTTATAGAAGAGACTGCCGGAGAGCCGGAAAAGATACAGGATGCGAAATATGAAATTAAACGCATACCATATGGAAACAGCTACAAGGTAGATGTAAATTGGCTGACAGATATGCAAAATGCGGTTCCCAGAATAGACATTGACATCGACGGCGAACAGTTTGTAACCAGCAGGGACTATTATCTGAATGCAAAATTCCGCATAACAGGACATGGTATATATGAAAACTTCGAGGATTCTGTACAGATAAAAGGACGCGGTAACTCATCATGGAGCTACAGCAAGAAGCCTTATCGACTAAAGTTTGAAGAAAAGGTAAAACCATTCGGTTTAACCAAAGGAAAGAGTTGGGTGTTGCTTGCCAATGCCCAAACAGGCTCCCTTATGGCTAATGCCATAGCAATGAAGATTGGTCAGATGGCAGGTGCCGAATACACAAACCATATTGTTCCGGTAGAACTTTACATGAATGGACGATACATGGGAAGCTATATGTTCACAGAAAAGGTTGGATTGGCAAACAACAGTGTTGATGTTGATGAAGATACCGGCTATCTGCTTGAACTTGACAGCAATTCGGACGACGAATACAAATTCTACAGCAAAAGTTACAACTTACCGGTATTCGTAAAAGAGCCGGACCTGAACGATTCATCTACTCCAAACGCAGCGGCACGCAAAAGGACTATTCCTGAGCAGTTCAATGAATTATGCAATGCGTTGTATCAGGGAAAAGAGATAGACGACATGGCAGATATGGGAACTTTGGCAAACTTTATACTCGCAAACGACCTTGCGCTCAATCAGGAGATGGGCCATCCCAAAAGCATATTCATGTTTAAGGAGGACGAGAACAATTCCGGTGCCAAATACAAGTTCGGTCCAATCTGGGACTTTGACTGGGGATTTGGATACGAGAACGGCAGCAACTACTGCTATTCCGGAACAACATCCAATTTACTGAATTCCAAAATGTCAGGCGAATCCGGATACAAATTCTTTGAAGACCTGATGAATCTTGAATCGTTCAAGAAACATTACTACAAAGCATGGGTTGAGTTCATGAACAACAACAGCATCGACGAACTTTTCGACTACATCGACCACTATTATTCATTTGCTGAAAGTTCATTCGAAAACAACAGATATGCACCTAACAACTCATACGGATTCACCGAGACAGACAAAAACCGTCACAAAGAGTGGATTGAAAAGAGAGCAAACTTCATATACAAAAATCTCAAAAAGTATGATATAGATGACCTTATATATACATTAGCCGGGGATGTCAATAACAACAATCAGATAACAATACATGATGTTGCTCTTATAACAGCATATATCAACGGCAATGTACACCCCGCGCTAAGCACAAACAAGGCAGACTACGACAAGAATGGAAGTATCGAACTTGGTGATGCGGGCAGCATTGTCACACTGATTGAGAACAACGAAGCACCCATAGCCACTTATTGGTACAGCACTCCGCAGGCAATCGGTGAGTTTTACTCAGATGATATTGTATTGGAGATAGGTGATGTACAAATGACAACTCTGAACATGCTTTGCTATGCCGAAGAGCAATACAAGGCAATGCAATTTGACATCACAGTACCGGAAGGAGTTTCTCTGATAGACATTATAGGCAACGATGCCATAAGCGAGCAAAATTTCTCATACTCAGATAAAGGCAATAATACATACCGTGTAACCTCTTATTCCGACGAGGATGAATGTTTCTCAAACAGCAATGCACTGATAGACATTATACTCAGCGCAGATGAGACAATAAATGAGGAGAACTGCATCTTAAAGATAGGCAATGCATATTTTGTTGACAGTGAAAATAGAGAATTACGCATGGGAGACCATAAAATCCGTTTCACTCAATCGACAGGCATTGGTAACATTGAAAGCGCAAACAGCCTTATCGAAGGAGGAGATTGCATAACTGTAACATCACTTGAAGCACAACTGATTGAAGTTTATAGTGTAGATGGTCGCAAGGTACGTGAAATAAATGCAAAGAAAGGAACAACCCGAATTGCAATACCAGCCGGAATCTATATAGTTAATGGAGAGAAGGTTGTAGTACGATAAAAATAAAATTGACTCTTATCTTGCTGTTGATTTACAATCACATATAAGATAAGAGTCAATTTTTTATACAAGACTCACAAAACGTACAAGCATATTACATAATATCCTGCACATTGCGGAGGAGACGCATCCAATTTCCTCCCCATATTTTTTCTATATCTTCATCATTATATCCTCTCTTCAACAATTCGCGGGTGATATTCAGCAGTTGCGATGCATTTGAACACCCCACAACAGCACCGTCGCCGTCGAAGTCGGTTCCTATACCAACATGGTCGATACCGGCAATTTTTATTGCATGTTCAAGATGAGCCATGAAATCATCAAGTGTGGCTTCGCCCTCTTCACGCAGGAAACCGCTGTACATGGTAACCTGCACCACTCCACCCTTGTTTGCAATGGCTCTTATCTGTTCATCCGATAGGTTGCGCGGATGATTGCATAATGCCTTGCACGATGAATGGGAGCATACAACCGGTTTCTCACTCAATTCAAGAACCTGCCAGAAGGTGCTTTCAGCTGCATGAGAAAGGTCAATCACCATTCCTACCCTATTCATTTCACAAACGACAGCCTTACCAAATTCACTCAGACCGCCATGTTCGCCACAGCCACGCGCAGAGTCGCATATATCATTGTCGCCGTTGTGGCAAAGGGTCATATACACAATCCCCATTCTGCGATAACGTTCAATGGTCGACAACTCCTTACCTATAGCATAACCATTCTCAATTCCGCGCATCACTGCTTTCCTGCCACTTTTCTTTACTGCATACAATTCATCGGGCTTACTGCACAAAGCCACCTCTCCCCCACAACGTTGTACCCTGTCTGAAATCCCCTGCAACAGAGCATCAGCCTCGGCTGTTGTGCGGAGCAAAGAAGCATCATCACGCGCGCCTTGCTTAAGGTATGCAACCATAGTGACGGCATCGAGCGCTCCTTCATGCATCTTATGCAAATCAACGAGTGCAGTTTCGCTACGTTCATACATTTCATAGCCCTGTGCAAAGAGCATCGGGGTATCGCAATGTGAGTCGATCGATATGATACGCGAATGTATTTCGCGCGAGCTACGATAAAGAGCCGCTTCTGAAACAATCCACTCGAAGAGCGGCATCATGCAACGGTCACCATTCATTATAAACGATTCAGGATGCCACTGTACACCAACAATTATACGACCATCGACAGCCTCCATTGCCTCTATGACACCATCATCGGATGTAGCAACGACCTTGAATCCTTCAGGCACTTCACTCACAGCCTGATGATGGAATGTATTTACAGCAAGTTTGCCACAGCCGAAAATTTTGGAAATGAGAGTTCCATCAATTATTTCAACATCATGAGTCGCAACGTGACGCTCCACCGGTTCCTGGTCATGGTTCAGCAAGCCGTCACCCAAGAATGCATACATATCCTGATATACGGCTCCACCAAGTGCTGCGGCAATCACCTGCATTCCACGGCATATACCAAGGATGGGGATATTCATATCAACGGCAAGTCTGACAAGCAACAGTTCCTGCTCATCACGTTTAGGATTTATGGTATGCAATAAGGAATAATCCGGCTCCTCGCCCATATAACGAGGGTCAATGTCGGCACCTCCTGTAAGTAATAAGGCATCAATATGCTTCAAGGTCTCCACAAGAGCATTGCGGTTAGCATACGGCGGTATGACAAGCGGAGTTCCGCCAGCTTCAAGCACCGATGCATAATAGGCCTCAGCAACTGCGGCATTACCGTCGCGAAAATTTGCCGTTATGCCTATTACCGGATATTTTTCCCCTACAGGAAAACGCGAGTGCATTTTTTTATACTCACCGCTGACATCGAACTTTTCCATAATCTTGTACTAAAACATACTCCACACGAGCTTTGCAAGCAAAAGCCGTGTGGAGCATCCTTCTATTTATACATATTCAAATTATTCTATTGGCATATTGCGCTTGATGCTGTTGTCAAGCACAATCATTGTCTCGGTGCTTATAACACCGGGAATCTCCTGAACCTTGGTATTCAGCAACTGCATAAGATGCTCATTGTCGTGAGAATACATACGGGCAATTATTGAATAAGGTCCTGTTGTGTAACAACACTCTACAACCTCGGGAACCTGGCGCAACTGTTCAACAACATCCTTGTACATCGAGCCACGTTCAAGACGTATGCCGATATAAGTACATGTCTTGTAACCGAGGCGACGGAAATCTATTTCATAGCCGGAACCGGAAATTATTCCCATGTCTATCAGGTGCTGTACACGCAAATGTATTGCAGCACGTGAAACACCGCACAGCTCTGCGACGTTACGGAAAGGGATTCTTGCATCTTTTGATATGATGCTCAATATTTTAAGGTCAAGCGCATCGACCTTACATTCGATATTTTTCATTTGGTCAGTTATTTGTTTGTGTTCATTTACCTACAATGCCTACAATCTCAAGGTCATATACAAGGGCGCTGTATGGCGGAACAGAATGTGTTCCCTTACTGCCATAAGCAAGTTCCCAAGGAATATACAACTTGCATTTTGTACCAACAGGGAGTGTGGTTAGAGCCTCAGCAAGACCCGGAATAAGAGTGCGCACCTGCAGTTCAGTTGCCTCACCACGGGAAGAGTCAAAAACAGCACCATTGGGGAACGAACCTTTATAGATACAACTCACTGTATCATATATAGTTGCTGTATCACCTGTACCCATCTTCTCAATCTTGTACTGAAGACCCGAAGGCAAGACAGTTACACCACGACGATCCTTGTTCTTGGCAATAAATTCGTCACTCGCAGTACGGAATACACGACGATTGTAGTATTCCTTGGCATCTTGCGTAGTCATAGTCTTACCCGTTCCATAAGCAGTGGCAATCAAACCCTCCAGGAACATCTTGCGGTTGACCTTTTTACTTGTATCATCGGGATATATGGCATTGTCGGCACGTTCAAGCATATCCATTGCAGATGCCGCCATAAGCACACCTTGCGCATAGGCAACGGCTTCAGGCGATTCATCTGCCGGAAAAGCATCCCTTATACCACGCAGAAAAGCCGGAAGCGTATTATCATTTATCCCTAACTCCTCCATTGCCACAGGCATATCCTCAGAAACAAGCATACTGACAGCGAAAGATATTGAATCGTCTGCTATTTTCAGTTCTACTTTTCTATCCGGGACATCATTGGCGCATGAAGTGAACAGAAAGATAAGAAGCAACGACAATACGGATATTTTGCAGGAACGTACCATAATTGCGATTAGAGAACCTTTATAAGTTCAACATCAAATATCAAAGCACTATAGGGAGGAATCATTTCGCCTGCACCATGCTCACCGTATGCCATATCATAAGGGATATACAAACGCCATTTTGCACCCTCCTGCATAAGCTGAAGTGCCTCTACCCAACCTTTGATAACCTGATTCACACCAAACACAGCAGGCTCGCCACGCTTGATAGAGCTGTCAAACACAGTACCGTCAATGAGAGTACCTTCATAATGACACTGCACACGGTCGGTAGCTGACGGTTTTTTACCATTACCCTCTGCAATCACCTGATACTGCAAACCGCTTGGCAACACATTTACGCCCTCTTTCTTTGCATTCTCTGCAAGGAAAGCCTCGCCCGCAGCCTTATTCTGCGCATAAGCCTCCTCTGCCAATGCTCTGAAATGCTCATTAACGACTTTCTGAGCCTCAGCATGTGTCATCTCTGTTTTTACACCGGTAAGAACATCATTGATTCCCTTCATAAAATCCTCGACACTCATGTTCTTGATTCCCATTGACTGTAGATTCTGGCCTATACCCATACCAAGGCCGTAGCTGAATTTATCCATTTTATTTTATATAATTGATTAATAATTAACATTCTGTCATTTTGTTATTCGCAATACAATACGCAAAACAAAACCACAAACGTAGCGAAGATACAATTTATATTTAAAAAAGATAACCATAAGAGGATTTTTTTATTAAAAAGTGAGATTTTTTTTATTTTTCACACAAATCAGTCAACAACCGTCATTTTGCCATTTTGTCAAAACATCAAGATTCCTGACCTTTTCGCACACGCAAAGAGAAAAGAGGCTGTCCGGATGCCTGCATTTTATTTGAAAGAAATTCATACAACTTCATATAAACTCAATTTTATTTGATAACTTTGTACAATATATAATATATAAATAAACATATCCATGAGCAATACTATAATTCTCTTTGGCATACTAATCCTTATAGTTGCAGGCTTCCTTATTCTGTACAAAACAAATCGCAACAAGGTTGAAGTCGATGACCACCACAGCCACGACAACGAAGATGGCGAGTGTTGTGGCAGACACACCAATTGTGCAAAAGGATATGACAACAGCAATCTCTATTTCGAGGATGAGGAACTTGACCGTTTCAAAGGTGCAAAGCAGGAGGATTATACCGATGCAGACATTGAAGAGTTCAGACATGTACTCTACACAATGAAAGCTGAAGAGGTTGACACATGGGCACATTGTCTGCAGACACGCGGCATTGAAATCCCGCAGGAGATAAAGGACGAAATATTGCTGATGTTGCAATAAAACAAGTATAATGGGCTGACACAATAAAAACGCGCTGTTCGAGTTATAATATTTATATTATAAAGCAATTTTGTGAGAAAGAAAATCATACATATAACCGTCCTGTTTGTCATTGTTTTCCTTTTGGGATGCTCGGGTCGCAAAAACAATGCAACCACCCGTGCATACCATGCATTTACGGCAAGATACAACACATACTACAATGGAGACCTTGCATACAGGTAAGGTATAAAGACACAGTCGGAGGGACACAAGGACAACTATCTTGAACAGTTGCCGTTACTGATTATAAGCGACAAGAATACAAAGAAGCTTGCAGGCAACAATTACGACCGCGCAATAGAAAAGGCGCAGAAAGCAATCAAGAACCATTCTATAAAAAGAAAACCAAAGAAGCCAACCGGCAAAAAGTTGTCCGAAAAACAGAAACGTTTCTATGCTCAGAAAGAATTTAATCCGTTCCTGTGGAAAGCATGGTTTCTTATGGCAAACTCACAATTCCAAAAAGGCGAATTCGAAGAGGCTGCAAGTACATACATATACATATCAAAATTATACGAGAACAATCCGGATATTGTAGCTCAGGCACGCATAGGGCTTGCCAAATGCTACACCGAGATGGAGTGGCTTTACGAAGCAGAAGACCTTCTAACCCGCGCACAGCGTGATTCCATTCCCGAGTCATTGACGAAAGAGTTCGCACGCACAAAAGGTAATCTTTTGTTGAAACAAGAGAGGAACAAGGAGGCTATCGAGTATGTAAAAACTGCCATTGAGCGTAAAAAGAGTACAAACTTGGACAAAGCAAGGGAACACTACCTGCTTGGTCAGCTCTATGCACAGAATGGCGACATGCAGGCTGCATACAAGAGTTTTGGCAAGACTATCTCCAAAAGCCCGCCATACGAACTTGAGTTCAACGCGCGCATAAGACAGACCGAAACAGCCACCGACGAAAACCACAAACAGATTCTACGAAAGCTCAAAAGAATGGCAAAATCGCCAAAGAACAAAGAGTATCTTTCGCAAATCCACTATGCCATAGGAAATATATACATGAGCCAGGAAGACACCGTAGAAGCAATAAAAAGCTATGAGACCGGTGTTGCAGAGGGAGCAACAAGCGGATATGGAACAGCGATGCTCCACATGTCACTTGCAAAGATATATTGGGAGAAAGAGAAGTTCTCAAAAGCTCAGGAGAACTATTCAAAAGCGTTACCACTCATTGATGAGGAGAATGACCAATACGAACTGATCAAGTTCCGTAACGAAATTCTCGGCGATATCGTGCAATACACCGATATAATTGAGAAACAGGATGAGCTACTCTATTGGGCAACATTGACACCTGAACAGCTATACCCTATCATAGACGAACTGATAGAAGAGGAGAAAAGAAAAGAGGAGCTCAGAAAGAAAGAGGAGAAAAAACTGCAACGTGAAGAAGAGGGTGAGAATACCATAGAAGATATGTCTATGGATATAACTATTCCCGACAATAACGGAAAGGCACAATGGTACTTCTACAATAAGCAGCTTGTATCGCAAGGATTCAACTCCTTCAAGCAGAAATGGGGCGAAAGAGCGTTGAAGGATTATTGGAGATTCAGTAATGAGATTTCGTCACTTATGAGCAGTGATGCAATATCAGAGGACAGCATAGCCAATGATTCCATTAGCGAAGAGAGCCTGCTTGCAGAAGGTGATAGCATCGCTATCGGTGAAATTACAGAAGAGGAAGTTGATACAGATGCGCCGGACCCCACTACACGAGAATACTATCTGCAACAGATTCCCGACACCGACGAAAAGAAAGCCGAGGCAGAAAAAGCATTGCGAGAAGCTCTGTACGAAGCCGGAGTGCGTTTCAAGGACAATGTGGGCGACAAAGAACTTACCATATCTTACCTTGAACGCGTTGTAAACGGATATCCGGATTTTGAGCGCATGGCTGAAACATACTATCAGCTGTTCATTGCCGGCTCACGATGGGATGAACCGCAAAAGGCTGAACATTACAAGAATCTGCTCATTACCCACTATCCGGACAGCACATTCACTATAGCGATACAACAACCCGACTTCTTTGACAATGCGGAAACACGCATACACAAGGAAGATTCAATGTATGTAAAGGCGTATAACCACTACATACAGAAAGAGTATGCCGAAGTGGAACTGGAAAACAGCATTGCCGAGACAAAATATCCGCAAGGCAAACACCGCGCACGCTTCATGTTCATCGATGCCATGGCAAAGCTCTATGGCGGCAAGCAGGATGATGCTTTGGCTGCTTTGGAAAAACTGGTCTCAGCCTACGGCAATGACAGTATAAGCGCCATTGCAGGAAGCTTATCTACCGGAATAAAGGAAGGACGCCTGTTGCAAAGCGGAATAAGTACATCTATTTGGGACAAGAAGGCTGACGGAACAATTAAGAGCGAACAGGATAGTGTTCCGCCATTCAGCAACGCAAGAGACGAAGCTTACTATTTTGTATTGGCATTCCCGAATGATTCTGTCGATGAAAACAGATTATTGTTCGAAATGGCACGATACAACTTCTCACGCTACATGGTGCGTAATTTCGATATGAGTTTTGAAAAACTTGCCGAGATTACACTTTTTGAGATAAAAGAGTTCATGAACTTTGACGAAGCATTCCTCTACCGTAAGCGACTGTACGAGAACGGAGAAATGGCAAAACTTCTTGAGGGAATAAACTCTATGATAATATCAAAAACCAACCTTGAGTTGTTATTAAAGCACTACAGCTTCGGCGACTATCAGGAGTTCTACGAGAACAACCTGCTTGGAATACCCGAAGTGGAGATTGACGGATACACGCTCGACGAGCCTGACTATTCCGAGATTAACGAAGAATAAAAAAAACAAAAAACCAATATGGCTAACAGATTGCTATGGGCTGATGATGAAATTGAACTGCTGAATGCCCACATCATATTTCTAAAGAACAAAGGTTACGATGTACACACCGTAACCAACGGACCTGATGCCATTGAAGCATGCAAGACAGAGCCGTTCGACCTGATATTGCTTGATGAGAACATGCCCGGTCTTACAGGCTTGGAGACATTGACGATTATAAAGGAGATGCACCCCTCTACACCGGTTGTAATGGTTACAAAGAGCGAGGAGGAGAACATCATGGAACAGGCCATCGGTTCAAAGATTGCCGATTATCTGATAAAGCCCGTAAATCCCAATCAGATTCTGCTTACACTTAAAAAGAACATACACCACAAAGAGATTGTGACAGAACAGGCAAACAGCGCATATCAGCAGAACTTCGGCAAGCTCGCCATGCAGATAAGCGATGCCCGCACAATAGAGGAGTGGAAAGAGGCTTACAAGAAGATTGTTTATTGGGAACTGGAGCTTGAGAGAGCAGACGAACAGATGCACGAGATGCTGAAATCGCAAAAGGAGGATGCAAACAACATGTTCGGACGATTCATAAAGAAGAATTATATGGATTGGATGGCATCATCAAGAGAATCACGCCCGCTGATGAGCAACGACCTTTTCAGAGAACGTATATTCCCGCTTATCGACAAGGGTGAGAAAGTCTTCTTTATAATAATTGACAATTTCCGCCATGACCAATGGCGTGTGCTCGCCAATGAGATTGGCAAGGATTTCAGCATAGAGGAAGAACTATACACAAGCATACTGCCTACAGCGACACAATATGCAAGAAATGCCATATTCTCCGGGCTTATGCCAAGCCAGATAAAGGAGATGTTCCCGCACCTGTGGATTGACGAGGAGGAAGAGGAGGGCAAGAATCTCAACGAAGAGGAACTTATCTCTACACAGATAGCAAGATACAGGAGAAAGGACCGTTTCTCATACGGGAAGGTGGTGACATCTGCCGCTGCAGACAAATACATAGACACCATAAACAGCCTCTCACACAACGATCTGAATGTTCTTGTCATCAATTTCATAGATATGTTGTCACATGCACGTACAGAATCGCTTATGGTGCGCGAGCTTGCGGCAAACGAGGCGGCATACCGTTCAATAACATTGTCGTGGATTAAACACTCTGCCATAACAAAATTGTTCCGCTACCTTGCCGACAACAATTACACTGTTGTCATGACAACAGACCATGGCAGCATACAGGTTGAGAATCCAACAAAAGTAATAGGCGACAAGAACACCAACACCAACCTCAGATACAAATTGGGCAAGGCACTCAGCTACAACAGCAAGGATGTATTTGAGATAAAGGAACCGGCAAAGGCATTCCTGCCTGCACCAAACCTGAGTACCAGCTATATATTTGCAACAGGTGACAAGTTCTTTGCTTATCCCAATAACTACAACTATTATGTATCATACTACAAGGACACATTCCAGCATGGCGGAATCTCGTTGGAGGAGATGCTTGTACCACTTGTTACATTAAGACCAAAAGGAAGATAACAGATTATGGAAACACACAAAATAAAAATAAACAGCATAGAGGAGTATCCCCAGGCGGCACATGAATTTGTGGAGCAGATGGGTGACGGACGCATATTCGCCTTCTATGGCAAAATGGGCGCAGGTAAGACCACATTCATCAAGAGCATATGTGAGGAGATGGGCGTGGAGGATACCATCAATTCACCCACATTCGCTATTGTCAACGAATACGAAGACAGGAACATGAACACAATATACCACTTTGATTTCTATCGTATAAAATCAGTGGCAGAGGTTTATAACATGGGATACGAGGAGTATCTGTACAGCGATGCCGTATGCTTCATGGAGTGGCCTGAGCTTGTCGAAGAGCTGTTGCCCGAAGAGTGTATAAGAGTTGACATTGAAGAGGAGAATGACGGCACACGCACAATAACCATTACAAGAAAATAACTTATAAAAACCTATAAAAATGAAAATCAACGCAAACGCATCAGGCACACGAACCATCGAAGTGACAGAAGTACAATTGCAGATTATACGAAGATATTCCTTGCTCGACAGGATAGCCAACAGCGCAGGAATCATCGACGAGGATTCCCTGAACAAACTGCGTCTTACAGTACGTTCACTCATTGCATCACAGACAATGGCATCGAAAGAACTGCTTGAGCTGTGTCTTGTTCTATATCACGAGGACATGAAGGCATTGGGATTGAACAATCTGATGAAGTGCTACAACGAATGGTTGGTATCACAGGAAAGCGAAAAGAGCGAAGATGCAGAATAGAAAAGTGACCGACTGGTTGCCAACGACACTCAAGGAGGCTGAGTTGCGTGGCTGGAACGAGCTGGATGTTGTAATATTCAGCGGTGACGCTTATGTCGATCACCCATCATTCGGAGCGGCAGTCATAGGACGTTTGCTCGAAGCTGAGGGGTTGCGTGTTGCCATAGTACCGCAGCCAAACTGGCAGGATGACCTTAGAGATTTCAAGAAGATGGGCCGTCCAAGACTTTTCTTTGGAATATCAGCAGGATGCATGGACTCGATGGTAAACAAATACACGGCTGCCAAACGATTCCGCAGTGAGGATGCTTACTCTCCCGACGGCAGACACAGCATGCGCCCCGAATATGCCACGACTGTATATTCAAATATTCTCAAACAGCTATATCCCGACTCGGCTGTAGTAATAGGCGGTATCGAAGCCTCGATGCGCCGTTTTACGCATTACGACTACTGGCAGGACTGCCTGAAGAAAAGCATACTCGCAGACAGCAAAGCCGACATACTCGTATATGGCATGGGCGAACAACCTATGACAGCACTTGTAAAGGCTATGACAGAAAAGCTTGCAGAAACCGGTGGTGAATACATTACTGCAAAGGAAGCAAAAGAGATAACCAAGAACATAAGGCAGACAGGATATATCGAAAGTAAAAAAAATATTGTTATCGACAGCGAAAACGACAAGTTGCTCGCACCGCATGCTGAATGCCTCAAGGACAAAGCAAAACAGGCAGCAAACTTCCTTGCAATAGAACGTGAGTCGAACAGAGTGAATGCTAAGCGACTGCTTCAGGAGACAGATGAGGGAACGGTTGTCATAAATCCGCCATTCCCCACAATGACAACAGAGCAACTCGACCACAGTTTTGACCTGCCATACACACGACTGCCGCACCCCAAGTACAAAGGCAAGAGAATCCCGGCATACGATATGATTAAGCACTCTGTGAACATTCACCGCGGATGTTTCGGAGGCTGTGCTTTCTGTACAATATCGGCACATCAAGGCAAATTCATTGTAAACAGAAGCGAAGAGAGTATCCTGCGCGAGATAAAGGAGATTGCCAAAATGGATGATTTCAAAGGCTATCTGAGCGACCTTGGAGGTCCATCGGCAAACATGTACATGATGCGTGGAAAAAAGAGCGAGCTATGCTCAAAATGCTCCCGTCCGTCGTGCATACAACCCAAAGTGTGTCCAAATCTGAATATCAATCACCAGCCATTGCTCGACCTATACAAGAAGGTGGATGCACTCCCTGAAATAAAGAAAAGTTTTATCGGCAGCGGAGTACGTTACGACCTGCTGTTGCACAAGACAGGCGATAAGGAGTGCGATGCAGCTACAGAGAGATACACAGAGGAGCTTATAAGCCGCCATGTAAGCGGACGCTTGAAGGTTGCACCGGAACACACCAATGATGATGTTCTGACACTTATGCGCAAACCTCCGTTCAAGCAGTTCCACGACTTCAAACGGATATTCGACAGAATAAACACAAAGAACAACCTGAAACAGCAGATTATCCCTTATTTTATAAGCAGCCACCCAGGAAGCACACTTGAGAGCATGGCTGAACTTGCTGCAGAAACAAAGCAACTGAATTTTCAGCTGGAGCAGGTGCAGGATTTTACCCCTACACCGATGACAATGGCTACAGAGATGTACTACACCGGAATTAATCCTGAAACAGGCAAAAGTGTTTATGTAGCACGCAATATGAAAGATAAAGAGGCGCAACGCAGTTTCTTCTTCTGGTACAAGCCCGAAGAGCGCAAACGGTTAGCACAGACGTTGCGCAGAATAGGACGTTTCGACCTTATCAAGAAATTGGGACTATAATAACACAAAAAGACCAGAAACTTTGCAGTCTCTGGTCTTTTTATTATCATATTATTCTACCGGTTCAAACTCGTCCTTTCCCACACTGCAGAGAGGACAAACCCAATCTTCGGGAAGAGCATCAAATGCAACACCGGGTTCAATACCCTGCTCAGGGTCACCAATCTCGGGGTCATAGACCCACTCACATACTGTACAGATATATTTCTTCATAATTATTTCTTTTAAAGGTTAAACAATTCTTTTTACTTGTTTGCTCACAAAGCTATAAAAAAAAAGAGGAAAATTCTACAATTTTCCTCTTTTTATAATTCATTAACTATTACTTGACAACAGTGTCGGGCAATGGAAGGTACCAGTTTGCTTCATCAGACATTTTATTGTACAAGTCTGCGTCATATACAAAACCAGCATTTCTGTATGTAACCTCATTCTTTTCCTCGCGTCCTGCCACTCGCTTTGCAAGAACATCAACATCGTTCATTACACCGGCAAATCTCACAAGGTCACCGAAACGGAAGCCTTCCCATGAAAGTTCAAGAGCCAACTCATCAAGAATAATATCTCTCATATAGTTCAATGAGTCCTGATATTCAAATACAATATCTTCCGGAACAATTTCTACATTATCTTCGTTCTTTTCGGTAAGTCCATGATAGCGTGCAATACACAATGGGTTAAGAGCATAATAGATATTCTTTTCAGACTCACCAGCACCACGTGAGTGGATACCTTTGTTTTTCTCGAATTCTGTCAATGAGAAGTTAAATACCAAGAGTTCGTCATACTCAACTGTTGTATCATACAATGGTTGTTCATCCTCACCAAGTATAACATTTCCTTCTTCATCCAACCTTTCTGTTTTGACCTCACGACGATTAAGCATAACCTCATATCTTTTCTTCGCGCCCTCCTTGAGAATTGACATTGCAACTTCCATTGCGCCATCATAGCCTTGGCTATCCAATCCAACAAGAGCCTCTGCTAAACGAAGATATGCAAGCTCTGCACGTTGCAACATTATATACAGAGTAGGAATTGATGTTTGAGAAGAAGCTTCCAAGTCGCTACCGAAAAGGTTATATTCTTTCTCTTCATGATTGAATTTGATAATGATGTTACTATATTTTGTCTTCATCTGGTCGTTTGCTGTCTCAGAGAAAGTTGTCGCCTTTATACGCAAATCGCCCGGGTAGTTATAAACATCGCCATATTCAGGTTCCTTGGTGCTGGCATCATAATTGCAATACATCTGTCTCTGTGCAAGCGAAACAATTGCAGGTGATGCATAAACTTGAGCGCTTACAGCATCTCCGGCAGGAGAAAATATTGTTGCAAGCTCTGATGTTGTACCATTCTTCTCGTTCATTGAAAATGGGATCAAAGTCAAAAGAGTTGACTTGGACTTAATTTCACTGACATCATACAATGCAGAGTAACTTGAATTCAAACCAGTTGTACCTTTATTGTTCAATCCAGTGCGAGCAATATAATTTGAATAATCATCATACTGCTTACGACCATTATAAGTCAAATTGGCATTCTCAATTGAAGCAACTCCGGAAATCTGACCATAGAAAAATTTAGCGGCATTCTTATAATCACCCTTCCAGAGATACATCTCACCGAGAAGCATACGTATTGGCACAAAAAGCTTTGCTGTTTCAAATTTATTCTCGTTACCATACTCAATAGAGAATATGCTTGCCTTTTCATTATCCCATGACGGCATAGGATACACAATCGGGTCCTCATAAGGCAGTATGTCCGCTATCAACTTGTCAAAAACTTCGTTACGTGACAATTTGGGAAGATTCATCATTTCCTCAGCAACACTATGTTTTGTTATAGGCTCTGTAAAGAACGGTATCTCATTATGATTTACTGCCAACTGAAGATATGTCCATGCACGGATACTCTTTACAGCGACATACTCGGGCAACATGTATCGCTTTCCGTTATTGCTTAGAGTAGTATCTACACGGTTAAGGAAAATATTACAATTGTTGATGATGGTATAATAATCCTTCACTTCAAGATACTTGTTTGTTTCCCAATTTGCAAAATTGGAATTGTATATCTCCTGAACCTCAGCAATGGCCTTTGTTCTGTTTACAGTAATCAGGTCCGCACGTAATTCATTCAAAAGAATATGACGGTCGGCAACCCCTTGTACAGTCTTTAAGATACCCAATACCGAATAGACAGAGTCACTGGGTGTCCAATCTTCAAATTCGTACTCCACGCGATTTGAATCAGGGTTCAACATATCCTGACAAGATCCAAAAAGAAACGATCCGCATAACAGGAATGCAACAGTATAAATAAGATTCTTTTTCATTGTTTTACTTTATTTGTTCTTTTGCCAAGCAAAAGTATCGTTTCATTAGAGATTTACCTTCACACCAAGATGGAAACTGCGTGTCTGTGGCAAAAGACCTGCGTCAACACCCTGATACAATACATTGTTATTTACAGAGAACTCGGGATCGTTACCCTTATATTTTGTAAATGTGTAAATGTTCTCTGCTGCACACCACACTGAGAGTCCCTGTAACCAACTTGCTGAGACTGGTATGTCATACGAGAGTTTAACAGATTTCAACTTCAAGTATGAACCGTCCTCAATCCAACGGTCAGAGAAGCGAGAGTTACCCATAGGGTCACCATATTCTACTACCGGTATATCTGTTACCTGACCGTCAAAACTCCAACGGTTAAGCATCGCTGTTGTCTGGTTATAGAATGAAGAACCGCTCTCCAACTGTCTGCGATAGAAATTGTATATATCGTTACCTACAGAATAGTTGAAACCGACATCAAGTCTGACTCCCTTATACGAAAGAGTTGTAAAGATATTACCAAAAATGTCAGGATTTGGATCGCCTATGATTGTCTTGTCCTTTGCGTCAATACAACCGTCTCCACCGTTCATATCAACAAACTTGACATCACCGGGTTCAAAATATTGGCGAGAGCCTGTCGCATCAAGCTGATAAAGAGGATTTTCCATAGCATCAATCTCTTTTTGACTTGATATTACGCCATCGGTCTTATATCCCCAGAATACACCTACAGGACTTCCTTCCATGGTAGCAACCTCACCACCATATACCGATGCAACATAAGAATCTTCATCCAAAGAGATTATTTCGTTCTTGTAATGACCGACAGTCAGTCCCAACTCCCATTGGAAATTACGTGTATTTATAAGTTTACCGCTCACTGATGCCTCAAGACCGACATTCTTCAATTTACCTCCATTAGCCCAATATGTACCCATACCTGAGATGTAAGGATATGTCTTTTGAACAAGCAAATCTCTTGTTCTTGCATTATACCAATCGAATGACAATGCCAAACGGTTATTGAAGAACATTGCGTCCAAACCGAGATTGAAACGTGATGTGCTTTCCCATTTCACACCATCATTCTCCATGTTGGCAAACAGAACTCCCATGTATGAACCGGAATATTTTACAGCCTGCAGATAGCTTCGTGCCGCAAAATAATCAATGGCATCATTACCTGTCATATCCCAACCGGCACGCAACTTCAAGAAGTTGATTGGTCTCACATTGAACCAATCCTCAGATGATACAAGCCATCCTGCCTGAACCGAAGGGAAGAATCCCCATGACACACCACACATTTTCAAAGCTCCCTCAGCGTTCAAGCCGAAACGAGAAGATGTTTCCATGGACGCAGCAAGCTGCAGGAAGTATTTTGTTCTGTATGAATAATCCGCAGACAAGTACCACGCAATGTTTTTCCACACATTGTTGTCTCCGTCGTTAGTTGGATTTTCGATACTCTCCATATTAAAGTTATTGTCATTACCGGTGTTAGGGGCACTCAGCACATTTGAGTCGAAACTGAAACTTGTAAATCTGAATCCGCCGAAAGCGCTTACATTATGTGCACCGAACACCTTTTCCCATGCAACACGGGTATCGCTTGTTATTCCGGTCTCCTTTCCAAATGATGATGATACATAGTTTCCGATTTTTGTATTCAACGACTTTGAGAAGAAGTGATATGCAGATTGGTCTGCAGGAGTAGAATAAGGCAAGAAATACTTCTCGCTTACACGGTGCAACGAATAGTTGAATGTTTCGGTAATTGTAAAGTCACCAAGTTTCAACTCCGGAGCAATGGTTATTCCCATGTTTGTATATTCCATCTCGTTCTTCTGCGAACCAGAACCTTTGGTAATGATTGTCATCGGATTATAAAGTGAGTTGTTGGGGGTTGCATAACCGGCAGCACGTGCCACATTGAATGCAAAAGTATCAGCAATATCAAGAATATTACTCTTTGTTCCCACCTCAGAATAACGATACTCGCTCAGGAATGGTGATTTCATATCAGCCAACGCTCCGACGGATGACAATGGGAAATCGTTTTGATTCTCACGGATACCGTCGTCCAACAATTCACGTGCCACACGTGCATAAGAAATATCCACACGTGTCTTTAGGCATTTTGCCAATACAATATCAGAATTAAGACGTACATTCAAACGATTGAATGAGTTACTCTTTATCGGGCTGTTGCCGTTTGTATAACCGAATGAGAAATTATACATGGCAATTTCATCACCACCCTCTACGTTTATCTTGTAGTTCTGTGTAAATGCCTCACGATATATAAGGCTCGCCCAATCAGTCTCGTTATGATACTTGTTATAGTATAGGAAATCCTTATCGGAACGCAAGAACTGCAAACTGTTGTGATCAGGATTGATGTCCATTGTTGCAACAAGGTCGTTGGCATATATACGATATTCCTCAGCTCTCATCACGTCATAGGTACGAGGCTGAAGAGAGACATTTGCATATATGTCAGCTGTAATCTTGGTTGCCATACTCTCGCCTCGTTTGGTATTAATCAATATGACACCATTGGCAGCTCTTGCTCCATAAATAGCAGTAGCATTCTTTAACACCTTCACTTCGCGTATATCGTTGACATCTATGGAAGAGAGGACATTGTTATACACACCCATATGTATGCTCTCGCTATCCTCCTGAGAATCCCATATAACACCATCGACGACATAGAGTGGCTGAGTATTCGCATTTAGTGAATTGATACCACGGATAAACATTGCAGCACCAATACCGATTGTTCCTGAACGTGTTATCGAACGGACATCTGCACCAAGTTTGTTCTGGATATCAGAATCAATTGTAACAGCACCTGTCACCTCGTTCTTAAAACCACGCTCCGAAGTTATCACAATCTCATCGTCATAATTTTTCTTGAAACTATCAGAATATAGACGAACATTTATTACCTCTCTATCTCCTACCGGACGTTGAACCAACAGATAGTCGGGAGTGGTATAAGTCAACAAAGTAACATATTCAGGAACACTTATGCTATACTTACCTTCCGCGTTGGTCATTGCGGTAATTCTCGCATGTCCCGTTGCCTGAACACGTACACCGCTCATAGGAAGATTTGTAGCAGCGTCATAAACTGTACCGGTAATTGTACGTACTTCATCAGCAAGAGCCACAGTTTTAACCGGGTCCTTTTTTAAATTACTGCCTGACATCGAACCGGATGCCGTAACAGTCGATGGCACAATAACCATAAGAGCCATCAATAATTGCATGAATTGTCGCATATACATAGTTAATTTTCTTTTTTTCATCATACGTATTATTCAGCATCCTCAACAGGAATCAAGAGAATCGCATCAAGACGGATTGTATTGTCGTTTTTGTTCTGCTTTGGATTATTGTTTCCTTTTATCTGAATCTTTGCAGTATATTCTTCTACTTTATTCGTCAACTGGTATTCACAAACAGGGAATGTTACCGGTTCAGACAAATAAACAGTATCAATGCGATCCATTGCAGGAATAATATTATTCT
>JAGBSZ010000006.1 GCA_017631585.1 Bacteroidaceae bacterium | reverse complement strand
CCTGTTGACAACACTCGCCTGGCGCGACCCACGCGGTGTGACTTATGCCACACTACGCGTGACCAATCGCTGCTCGTATTATCGAAGCCTCCGGCTTTCACCGCTAACCGTTCCTCGTTAATCGTTAATCGTTAAACTCTAAACTCTAAACTCTAAACTCGCTCCTCGCTCCTCGTTAACCGTCAAACCATTTCAGTCCTCTTCCGGGCGCAGGGTAGGCAGGCAAATCTGATACTTAACCGCCAGAACACGCGTCAGGAACACCGCAGCACCACACGCAAGATGCGTAACCATCGTCGGCATGCCAATGATGTGGCACAGTCCGAACACAACGCCACCCACCACGCACGCCATGGCATAAATCTCCTTGCGGAAGATAAGTGGCACCTCATTTATAAGTACATCGCGTATTACACCGCCGGCAGCACCGGTCATGGCACCCATTACAATACCCACCCAGATAGGCAAGCCACAGTCTATAGTCTTTTGTATTCCCACCACGGTGAAGAGCGCGAGTCCCACCGCGTCGAATATAAAGAATGTGCTATGCATGTTTATAAGGTACTTGCGGAATATTATCACCCACAGCAGAGCCACCGCCGTACACGACAGATAAAAGCCGTCGTGCATCCAGAACACCGGCACATCGAGCATCACATCGCGCAACGTACCGCCACCAATGGCAGTAGCCGCGCCCACCACGTATGCACCGAACCAGTCGAACCTCTTGGCAGAAGCCAGTCGGATACCGCTTATCGCAAAGGCAAATGTTCCCACAAAATCAATTATCTGCAGGAATGTTATGTTTCTGAACCATTCAGTTAGTGCTTCTATCATATTCATCTGTTGTTTTCAAGTTGTTATTTTATCTCACGAAGATAATATAAATATATTATAAACGGGAACAGAACGGAAAAAAATGCAAAATAAATCCCCCTCCTCTTGGCAAAGAGTGAGAGTTTAACGGTTAACGAGTTTAAAGTTTAACGGTGAAAGCCAGAGGCTTCGATAATACGAGCAGCGATTGGTCACGCGTAGTGTGGCATAAGTCACACCGCGTGGGTCGCGCCAGGCGAGTGTTGTCAACAGAGGAGCGGTTAGCGAGTTTAGGGTTTAAAGTTTAACTTCGTTGAATATCGGCATCGCTCGTTGTAAAACATTAAAGTAAACTTTATGTTCCACTCGCTTGCACGATATTTAAAGTTTAAAGTTTAGGGTGTAGGGGCGGGGTTAGCCCGCCCGGAAGAAATAACGCGAAATTTTGAGATCCCTCCGGCAAGGTCGGGATGACAGAGTGCGCCAAAAAAAGAAAATAAACTCTCCCTCTTGGCAAGATGGACGAGCAACGAAGTTGCGGAGGGAGATTGAAACCGTGTAATATATTGTCCCCATGTCTTAGGGGGACGAGGTGTTGTATGCAACACCGGAGGGGGTTAAACCGTAGGGGCTGACCGATGTGTCCGCCCAATGGGCAAAACAAACACCGCCAACGGGCAAGAGTTCTGTTACGTTAATTGCTCTACAGGCAAAAAGCCATATATGCAGGTAAGAACAGGGTGTTACCCTCAATCTTCAGGTTCTTAGGGTGGATAACATAGCACTCCCCAATGCGTTGGCTGAACTTTTCTTTGAACCTGTCGAGTGATATGGTAGAGTACTTCTCTTTTGATTTCACTTCTATTGGGTAAATCTTGTATTTCAGTTTACTCTTGTTTGAGATAACGAAGTCTATCTCAATGTCGTTACGGTGTTTCTCCTCGTTGTAACGTGTGTAAAAGTATAACTTGTGACCATTGGCAACCAACATCTGTGCGATGGTGTTCTCATAGAACATACCTTCATTCAACGACAGCTTGCCTAAGAGTATTTCTTTGTATAGTTCTTCGTCAGCAATCTCGTTTTCGTCGAATGTGTGACTTATAAGCAGTCCGGTATCACCCATGTAGCATTTCACATAGGTTCTGTCCTCGTTTAGAGAAAGCCCAATGTTGGGGTCGGAACAGTTGAAGCACTCGTTTGCAATCATTGACTCCGATAGCCAGAAGAACGTGTCGTGATACTTTGGGAAAGTTGCTCCCTTCTCAATCCTGCTCATGATTACCCTGCGTTCCGCTTTTGAAAGGAACGCCGGTATCTGGTCGTATATTGCAAGGACGTTCGAACGGTATCCCGATTCAATTCTCATTATATCATTCCTGTACAGCGTGAGGATGTCGCGTTTTTCCATGTCAGCCTTTGTAAAATCCCTTTCGTTCTCGATGTATGCCGACACGCTTTGCGGCATACCCCCGACAATCATATATTGGCGGAATAGAAGCATCGCTTTAGAGTGTACCCCTTGTTCCAAAGGCTTGCGCTCGATAAAACATTTTTTTATATATTCTATCAACTCCTCTTCTCTCATAGCCCAGGCAAACTCTTCAAAGTCCATTGGGTACATGTGGATAGGTCTCTCTTCCGACGGGATGGTTATTCCATCGATATTCTCCTTTATTGAAATGAGCGAACCGGTCTCAATGTAGTCATACCTGCCATCAATTACAAAATACTTCACCGCTTCGCGTGCCTTGGGGAATTTCTGTATCTCGTCAAATATGATAAGCGAATCCCTCTTATGTAGCTTTACACCGTACTCCGATGATAGAATCATGAAAAAAGTGTCAAGGTCATTAAGGTAATTCTCGAACGCATTTTTTATAGTTTTACTTGCCTTGTTGAAGTCTATTGTAATGTAGCTTTTATACTCGTTCTTGCCGAACTCCTCGGCTATTGTGGACTTGCCAATGCGTCGTGCGCCCTCAATGAGAAGCGCCTTTGTGCCGGCAGTGTTTT
>JAGBSZ010000107.1 GCA_017631585.1 Bacteroidaceae bacterium | reverse complement strand
GGAGAGTTGTTGGCACCTGTACATACTTTATACCGCGCAGATAGAGCGATGCCGACAGACCGCCAAGGTCTCCCACCACTCCACCGCCGAATGCAATCACAGCATCACTGCGCGTAATCTGCTCCTGTGCAAGAAAGTTCAAGAAAGCAAGCAGATTCGCTGCACATTTCGACGCCTCGCCTGCAGGTATCACATATTTGCAGGCATCGTATCCGGCAGCAGTCAAATTATCAATTATGGCATTGCCGTAGAGAGCATCGACATTGCTGTCGGTAAGGACAGCAAGACGACACCCGCCGAGCAACGGGCGGATGAAGTCACCGAGCTTGGCAAGCAATCCTCGCCCGATGTGTATATCGTAACAGCGCGATGCGCTGACATTTATAGTTCTGTATTGCATAATAATCTGTTATTCCGTTTCCTCCTTGGCTATTCTGCCGTCGCGCAACAGACGTTGCAGAGTCTCGGCATCGTTGGCAAGAATGGCATCGCGATACTCGCCAAGAGAAGTAATGAGCATGTTGAGTTCCGAAAGGAGGTGTTCCCTGTTCGCAAGGAACAGCTCGGTCCACATAGCCTCGTTCAGGCGCGATACTCTTGTAAAATCGCGGAAGCTGCCTGCGCTGTATCCTTTGTGCTGTTTTGCCGTAGGGCTTTTGATGAAAGCATTTGAAACAACATGACACATCTGCGATGTGTAGGCAATCATCTTGTCGTGATAATCGGCAGTTGTAACAACGAATTTCTTGAACCCCAATGGTAAAAGAAGTTGTTTCACGCTGTCGAACAGCACAATATCGTCGTGTACAGGTGGTACAAGGATGAACGAAGCACCGTTGAACAGTGTAGCTTTTGAATATTTGTAGCCCGAAAATTGCAGACCTGCCATAGGATGACCACCGATAAAAGTAAAGCCATGCTTTTTTGCAAGAGCAAAGCCAAGAGAGCATATCATCTCCTTTGTTCCGCAAAAGTCGATAACCACAGTGTGGGAAGAGAGCAACTCTGCATTCTCTTCAAGGTAGCCGGCAGACGCCTTGGGCGTTGCAGTCAACAACAACAGGTCACAAGCAGCTATGTTCGCAGTGGAAAGCACCTCATCGACTACGCCCTCCAGACGTGCAAAGCCTGTAACACTCTCGTTTATGTCATAGGCATATATGGTATGCCCGGCAGCCTTGTATGCCTTAGCTGCCGAGCCTCCTATAAGTCCTAAACCTACAATGCCTACTATCATAATCAATGCATTATACTGCGTATCTCACGCACACGCTGAGCAACCTCGTCGAACTGCTCGGGAGTGAGTGACTGCGCACCGTCGCACAAAGCACACGACGGGTTATTGTGTACCTCAATGATAAGACCATCGGCACCCGATGCACAAGCAGCACAAGCCATAGGACGTACAAGGCGTGAAACACCTGTAGCGTGGCTCGGGTCAACGACAATAGGCAAATGGGTGAGACCGTGCAGCACCGGCACAGCAGCAAGGTCGAGCACGTTACGTGTGTAGCTGTCGTAGCTACGGATACCGCGCTCGCAAAGAATGATTTGCTCGTTACCCTCGGACATGATATATTCGGCACTCATAAGAAGCTCCTTCAAAGTAGCCGACATACCGCGTTTGAGAAGAATAGGCTTGTTGCAACGACCAAGTTCTTTGAGCAGTTCAAAGTTCTGCATATTACGTGCACCCACCTGAATAATATCCACATCGGCAAACAAATCGAGGTGAGATGCTGCCATAATCTCAGTAACGATAGGCAAGCCTGTAGCCTCACGAGCCTTCAACAGCAACTGCAATCCCTCGGCACGCAAGCCCTGGAAGTCGTATGGCGATGTACGTGGTTTGAACGCACCACCGCGAAGGATATTTGCACCCGAAGCCTTTACAGCTGTTGCCACAGCCAGAATCTGCTCCTCGCTCTCAACAGAACAAGGACCAGCCATGATGGCGAAATTGCCACCACCTATTTTAACCTCGTTTTCACCTTTACCAACAGTGATTATGGTATCCTCGGGGTGGAAACTGCGACTTGCGCTCTTGAAAGGGTCGGTTACGCGCGTAACGCGGTCGATAATGTCAAGACCTGCAAGAAGGTCGATATCGATTTTTCTTGTATCACCGATAAGACCTATTACAGTCTGTATTTCACCCTCAGAAATATGTACTCTCACACCTTGCGACTCAAGCCAGTGAACGAGATTGTCCTGCTGAGCCTTAGTTACTCCATGTTTTAAAACAGCTATCATAATTTATCTTTTTTTAGAATCAGCAGTCATCCTTTTGCTTTTTTTTGCAATTGAATGACATATTGTTTACAATATTGTATTTAAAACGCAAAAATAGCAATTTTTAAACACAAAGCTATTTAATATTGTAAAATATTACAAAACAAAGATTTTTTAACTAAAATTACGTTCAAATAGCTTCTGTTTGCGATTTTGCATAGCGGGAGAATATAATAATAGAGGGGCAACGCGGGGGAGCGTTGCTTGCGACGACGGAACATTTATGTTTCCAAAGGAGTGCCGTAAGGCCTGCAACGAAGTTGCGGAGGGAGATTGAATCCGTGTAATATATTGTGTAGCCGTAGGGGGGGCTCCCGCCCTTGTAGCCGTTTGAGCAGACCGGCGTGTCTGCCCTTGCAACCGCATTGCGGTGTCATCCCGACCTTGCTGGAGGAATCTCAAAACTGTGTAATATATTGTCCCCATGTCTTAGGGGGACGAGGTGTTGCATGCAACACCGGAGGGGGTAAACCGTAGGGACAAACCGGCGTGTCTGCCCTTATACTTAAAGGCTGTTTTTAACCTTACTGCTTTTACCTTTTATTCAGCATCAAGTCTTTCTCTCTCAACTTTTTGACCGCAAAAAGTTGCAAAAACTCCCAGCACACGGGTTGAGCAAGTCGCTCACTCCTCGGCTCGGAAATTCTACGAATATTCCTCGTTTGTCGCTCTCTTGTCGCTTGTGTCTGCCGTTCCAATCTCGGGAACAAAAGAACTCGCTTCACGCACACCCAGCATCGTATGGCACATACGCTCAAACACTTTTGTTCTTATTCCTC
>JAGBSZ010000106.1 GCA_017631585.1 Bacteroidaceae bacterium | reverse complement strand
GGTCACTTTCAGGGTAAAAAATCCGGTATCTTTGACATTATAATTCCAAAGATTAAAGAATTAAAAAAAGAACTAGGACTAGATTTTAATCTCGGCCCAACTAAGGACGCAATAAAAGAAATGGCGCAGAGCCTATCAGATATGGTAAAGACATGGACAGATTCTGCAACGGGAGCAGAAGCATTCGATAAAGCCTTAGGTGGCATTTTAAAAACAGTTAACACGGCAATAGAATCTATAAATGCGCTTTTTGTAAGTTTATCGACAATAAAAACACTTATTAGTTATGCATTCGGAAGTGACGAAGAGAAAATGGCTGCAATTCCCAAATTGGAAAGTGCACGTGAATTTTTCAGACAAAATAAAATAACAAGTCCGATTGTGGATTTTGTAGAAAGCAATGAATTTAATAAAGCAAGATTAAATCGAATTATAGAAATATATAATCAGGCTAATGATGGTAAGAAAAAGAAGGACAGACAACCGGTACCATTTAATACAATTAACGGAGAAGACCAAAAACACATAATGCGTTATTGGCGAGACACACATAGTGCCGTATTAAAAGATTATATAAGCGGTGTTCCGGGAATGGAAGACGGCATTATTAGTCCGGGCGGTAAGATTACACGAGTTTCCCCGGACGATTGGGTGTTTGCGCTTAAAGATATAAAAGACCTTGCCGGTGCTTTTCTGCCAGCTGGAATTAACACAAACAATAACATGAACGCTCCGGCAAACTATGTTATTAATCAGACCCTAAACGTAGGAGCTGGAGTCCGTGCGCAGGAAGTCAAAGCGTCTGCATACAAAGGTACGGCCGACGCTCTTCAAAACAGTTTAAACAATGCGTCGCGTATAATGCAGCTTATGCCCGGTACAAAATAGGAGGACAGAATGACAAACGGAGCCTTATCAACACTTGTACAACTTGGAGTTCCTGAAGCGGTACAGTTAACAAAGAGCCTTCTTACAAACCCAACGATTGTTTCTACAGACCCACCCTTTGCGTTTTCTCTTGAAGTAGAAACTTATGATAAACAAGGTCAGGCCGAAGTCTCACAAAGGCCGGTTATTGTTCCCGGTTCAGGAGTCAAAGAATTTCTGAACGACAACGTATCTCCGCAGCCAATAACATGGAATCTCTCCGGCTATATTATGGGCGACCCAATGACAGAAAAAGTTTGTTTTTTCACTCCGGCCGTATACTTTAACGTGGATATGCTTTGGAAAGCATTCCAAATGGGTAGCCGGATTATGTTTAAGGACATGAATCAACAACCATTTCCTAACTGTGTTATAGAATCCCTCTCTACTCCTTTTGAAAAAGACTGTCAGAACAAGCGTCCATTCAGTATGACAATTAAGGAAATAAAGGTTATAGAAACCAGCTTTGCAGATTTGACTGAAGTAGAAAAGAACGCAATCCCAAGTGGCGAAGACATAGAAAAAAGTACAAAAATGACGCAAGAAAAAAACACTACAGAGTTTTACGACTTATTAGATAGGTTCCGCAAATGACTATAATTATATGAAAGACGTAAAATCTGCAAACGTAGCAGAATGGCCGGACGGAGAAATTGACGACAACTTCTCTTTCTCTGCCGTTCATCCTGACGGAGTTTTTAAATTCTTATTTCGATATTTCAATAACCGATGGAACTGTTTTGTAACACTTCCAAGCGGTGAAGTTCGTGCAGCTGGAGTAGAACCAAACGTTGTGTCGTGGTCGGGTTTCTTAGACTACGGCCTTGTGTTTATAACAGACTTACCGGTAATAGACAAACAGTCGCTTTACTCTACCGAGCTGGTAATTCTGTCGTGGAGTTAGAATGCAGAACTTCAACAAACTCATAGACATTAAATTTGTGACTCAATCTGATGCATTCGAAATCAAAACACCGCGTCATGGCATCAAGCCACAAATTGAAATTTCAGGAAACCTCACATCGCAGGACTATGTTCTGAACTTTGAAGTCAGAATTACAAATCTTTACTGTGACGACATTGATGATATAACAGACATTATTGTTACGGCCGGCTACGAGGGAAACATGAGCGCAGGCTTAGCCGGAAAGGTACAGAATGTGTACACAGAAACTCCGGGGCCGGACAAAGTGACTGTGTTTTCCTGCGTTACGGCAAACTATGAAGCGTGGCTTAACAATACAATAGATTTGAAACTCAAGGCTGGCTTTGCTCTTTCAGATGCAATCAGTCAGATTAATAGCGCACTTGAATTTGAACCACCGCTTATAGACGACGCGGTTGCGTCTCTGACTTGTCCTGCTCCATTAGCGGTGAATGGAAGATGTAGCGAAGCAATCTCCGAACTAAAAAAAGCCTTTCAGGGAGTGTCTATTGTTCCTGAAGGTAAGAAACTCCGTGTATACCCGACTACGGCAGAAAGGAAATCTGCAACGATTCACAAGCTGCAATTGCTCACTCAGGCTCCGCAATATTCCGGCGGAACTGTAAGTGTTATGGCTCCTTGGAATCCTATGATTAAACCGGGTGACTACATTCAGTTCTTTAATAATTTTAAGAAAGCATCAATCGGCGCGATTATAACAAATACCGCTTATGTAAATGCGGTTCAATTCAGTTTTGCAACTTGTACAGACCAAAACGAAATGATTATAACCGGAGTGGTAGTAAACCAGCTGGAAAAGGATGTGAAGTAAAATGATGAACATAATACAAGCCACCGGCCTTTCAGAGAAAGACCTCATCACCGCAATCCTCGCGAACTTTTTTATTGTGGACTACGGCTACATAAACAAGGTAAACCCGGACAAAACTGTAAACGTAACTCACGCAGCTAAACCGGTGCTTATGGACGGCACGGAGCTGGGGGAAACCACCACAGACAATGTGGAAGTCCTGACCATTTCAGGAGCTGGATTTTCTGTGCAATGGGATTACAAAGCGAAGGACAAGGTTCTGCTCTTAGGCCTTAAAGATTATGTGCCAAAGGTAGACAAGGTAGAAAACGCAGAAGTTCCCAAGGCATTCTTGCACTACAACCGAAGTACGCTTAAGGCTATTCCTTTGTGCATTTTTAGTGATGATGCAAAAGTCAAGATTAAGGTTGAGGACGGCGCATTAAATATTGAGTGCGACAAATGCACAGTCACCAGCAATCATACAAAGTTGACCGGAGGAAATGTGGAAATCGGTGGTTCAGTAGCACCAAGCGGACAAGGCGCACTTTGTGGCATTCCTTACTGTCCATACACGGGCGCACCACAAACCGGGAAAATCAGCTCGGGAACTTAAGGAGGCAGATATGGCAATGAACAAGGCGACGCTCGGGAAAGCAATCGCAGACCTGATTATAGACGCGAATGCTCCGGCAGAAATGAAAGCAAAAATCACCGCACAATGGACTGACATAGCC
>JAGBSZ010000105.1 GCA_017631585.1 Bacteroidaceae bacterium | reverse complement strand
TCTGTGACAAGAATACTCCTGCAGATGCTGTAATTACCGGTCCGGAATTTGAGGCGTTGTCTGATGATGAGGCAGCCAAGCGTGTCATGGGGCTTAAGATTATGTGCCGTGCGCGTCCTATGGATAAGCAGCGTCTTGTAAGGCTGTTGCAGGAGCAGGATGCCGTTGTGGCTGTCACAGGTGACGGTACAAACGATGCTCCGGCTCTCAAGGCGGCGCAGGTTGGATTGTCTATGGGTGACGGTACGTCTGTTGCCAAGGAGGCTAGCGATATAACCATAATCGACAACTCATTCAGCAGTATAACGCATGCTGTTATGTGGGGACGTTCGTTGTACAAGAATATTCAGCGTTTCCTGCTTTTCCAACTTACTATTAATGTAGCTGCATGTGTCATTGTGATGCTCGGCTCGCTGATTGGCACAGAATCGCCGTTGACCATTACCCAGATGCTGTGGGTGAACCTTATCATGGATACTTTTGCAGCAGGAGCATTGGCTTCTCTGCCGCCGAGCTGGTCGGTGATGAAGGAGAAACCAAGAAAAAGCGGTGTTAATGGTGATTTTATAATCAACCGTTCTATGGCATGGAATATATTTGCCGTGGGTGCCGTATTTGTGCTGTTACAGCTTGCCTTGTTGGTATGGTTCGGTAACGACGGTGGCTTGTCGCCTTACGAACACTCCTGGTTCTTTACATTCTTTGTGATGCTGCAGTTCTGGAATATGTTCAATGCAAAGGCTTATATGACCGGTGAATCGGCATTTAAAGGATTGTTTACGGATACTGCATTCCTGTTCGTGTGCGGAATAATTCTGTTGGGACAATTCCTTATTGTTACATTTGGTGGTGAAATGTTCAATGTCGTCCCATTGTCGGCAAAAAGCTGGGGAATGATAATAATTTCTACATCGTCTGTATTGTGGATTGGTGAGGTGATACGTCTATTCCGCAGGAATTAGTCTTATATAATTGTTGTATTGACACTATATAGATTTATACACAAACAAAATAAAACATTATGGAATCATTGATACAATTTTGTCTTGACCATTTGAATTATTGGACAGTAACGCTGTTCATGGCTATCGAGAGTTCTTTTATTCCTTTCCCATCTGAGGCGGTTGTTCCTCCTGCAGCTTGGAAAGCGGCTGTAACGGGTGAAATGAATCTCTTTCTTGTTGTTGTGTTTGCTACAGTAGGTGCTTTGATTGGTGCGTTCATCAACTACTATCTTGCTGTTTGGCTGGGTCGCCCCATTGTATATAAGTTTGCAAACAGCCGCATCGGTCACATGTGTCTTATCGATGAAGCTAAGGTGCAGAATGCCGAAAAGTATTTCGACAAGCATGGTGCCGTTTCAACCTTTATAGGTCGTCTTGTGCCTGCAGTGCGTCAGCTTATATCAATTCCAGCCGGTCTTGCGCGTATGGGCTTGGGACGTTTTGTCCTTTATACATCGCTTGGCGCTGGTGTGTGGAATGCAATTCTTGCTGCACTCGGTTATTACATGGCTTCAATCCCCGGTTTGCAGACTGAGGAGGCTGTGATGAATAAGGTTAAGGAGTATAGCAGCGAGATTGGTATCGTTTTTGTGGTATTGGCAGTGGCAATAGTTGCTTACCTTATATATAAGGGGGTTAAAAAGAAATAATGACAAATAAAAAAAGCACCTCGAGGTGCTTTTTTTATTTGTAGCTATAGCCTCCGTTTACTTCTATCAAACTTCCATTTACAAATGGATTGTCTATGCAGAACTTGTATGTCCCGACAATTTCATCTATGGTGGCAAAACGGTGAATTGCTGTCTTTTTGTATATGTTCTGCTTTATCTCCTCCGGTTTCTCTTTTTGCCAAGGAGTCTCTACAAATCCCGGAACAACTGCATTTACTGTAGTTCCTGTTCCTTCGAACTCTTTTACAAGGTTTTTGGCAAGGGCATGAACAGCTGCTTTTGTCACCCCGTAGCCAAGTATGGTAGCATGAGGCATAATGCCCATCTGCGAACCGGTGAAAATGATTCTTGAACCGTTTGGTATAATGCCATACAGTTCGCGTATAAGTATGTAGTGCGAATTTACTGCAACCTCCATCATTGCATCCCAATCATTGTCGGTTGTTTCGGTAAATGATTTTCTTATGCTCATTCCTGCATTGCATATGATGCAGTCGATTGCAGTACATTCTTCTTTGATTTTTGCAATGAATGCATATAGTTCGTTGCGGTTGCTTTGGTCAACTTTTATTGCTTCAAAGTTCTCAATCTTTTCATTGAAATTGTTTCCAACGTATGTCGCATACACCCTGTAGCCTTTTTCGAGCAACATTTTTGCGACTCCTAATCCTATGCCGGATGTTCCTCCTGTAACTATAGCCGTTTTCATATTTCAGAGAAATTCTTGCGTTCTGTGAATTGTTGCATTACACGTGCCATGGCAATGCTCTCTTTTGGAGTAAGGCGTGCATTGCTGTGACGTTTGTTTATTATACACGAAATCCATTCCTGTATTTCGTATCTCAATCCCTCACCGTCCCATTTGTAGAAGAACTTCTTGTTCATGTTCAGGTCCTCATATCGTAGCTCAAAATAATTGGTTTTCCACCATGGGGCTTCAACGTATGCATAACCTTTGGTTCCGGAAATGACAAGGTTGCCTTCGGTCTTGACTCCTAATCCCAATTTGAATGAACATACTGCTTTGGGGTATTTCATAACCCCTTTTGTGTAAATGTCAACACCGTTTTCCATGCGTGAATAGAGATGCAAGTCGGTGTATTCAGTGCCTAACAGCCTGAATATTGGCAACAATGGATATACGGCTGACTCGTACATTGAACCTCCGGCTTGTGATGCGTCAAATTCGCGTCGTTTGCGGTCGGGTAGCAGACGCGACAACGAGGCTTCAATATCAACAACTTCGCCTATTGCACCGCTCTTGATCATAACCATAAGATGGTTAAAAGCCGGACAATGTGCCGTTTTGTTCGCTTCCATGAGTATTGTGCCTTGCTCTTTTGCGAGTGAATAAAGTTCTTTGGCTTCTCCCTCTGTCAGTACCAGAGGTATCTCGCATAGTACATGCTTGCCAGCCTTTATGGCATGTTTGGAATATTCATAGTGGCTCAAATGTGGGGTTGCAACATATACGGCATCTACATCCTGCAACATCTCATCAAAGGATGTATAATTGTTAGCGATATTATTGCTTGTGGCAAAGTTGCTGCCTATTGCATTGTCAGCATCATATACACCCACAATTTCAATGCCACTTACATAAGTTGCTTCAGGAACAAAACGTTTTGCTATAAGTCCACAGCCGACGATACCCACACGTATGGTCTTATGCTTTTCGTTGCGAAGCATTGTCGATGAAATACCCTCTGTACGTGGAAGATACACAACTTTGCAGAATTCATTCAGATAGTCAAACTCACCTTGCCAGTCGCTTCCTATTGCAAAAATGTCAATATCATATTTCTGGATATCGTCAATTTTTTGTCCAAAGTAGTCTTCTATTATTATTTCATCGGCAATACCCGTTGCTTTTACAGCCTCCACCCGTTCAAGAACATTGTTGACGACATTGAGCTTTCCGCGTTCACGGTCGAAATTGTCATTTGTGACTCCAACTATCAGGTAGTCGCCAAGTTCTTTTGCACGACGCAGAAGGTTTATGTGCCCTTGATGCAACAGGTCGTATGTGCCGTATGTGATTACTTTTTTCATATAGCATTGTTTGTTGATTACAATTTATAGGCTTGTGAATCGTGGGTTGATATGCGTTGCTCTTCCGGAGGCAACTGCATATAATTGCCATATTTCTGTGTAAGGTATCTGTCATAACCTTTGGGTGCACTATATTCACTGCCTTCGAATGTTACAGTTATACAGTCTTCGAATACATTGCGTGGCAATATTTCCTTTGTGGCAGTACGGGAACCAAAGCTGCATGTCTGTTCGCATTTCTCATAATCGTATCTGGTGGAAATGAACTTCATGCAGTTTAAAATGAAATGGGAAGAAAAAGGCAACAGAATCATCTTGGTAGCGAGCAATCGTGCCTTGCGCGCTAATGTCTGATGATTGCCGAATATCATTGTCTTTATATACATACATCGTATGCATTGTCCACAAACGTATGCTTGCCACTTTGATTTTATGCCGTCAAGAGGGAATATGTCAACATATACACCGAATACACTTGGTTTGTACATGAATTCTCTTACTAAAGTTCCTTTACGGTATATCTTTGCGAAAGGTACTTTATATTGCTTGTCAAGTTCATGGGTTATAACCCGATAATTGCTTTCTTGATTTCTGTTATATAATTCAATGAATCTTTCGTAATCGGGACGGGGCATGTGAATATCTATGTCGTCATCCCATGGAATGTAGCCTTTATGTCTTATGGCGCCAAGCAGTGTGCCATACGCAAGGAAATAACGGATGTTATGAGTATTGCAGAACGCAACAACTTCATCAAGAATCTCTTTTTGTATTTTTTTCAGTTCTTCTATTCCAATAGCTTGCATCTGGTGGCTTTTTATCTTTGTTTGGTGTTGCGAATATAATAAAAATAAATTAATCGGCTGTCTAATGTTTCGGTTTTTAAATATAACGGATGAATAATCCAACATGTGGGAAACAACGTATGCAGTTCGTTTATATTGTATTCGTACTCACTTTTTTTATCAAATATTTGGATTTGAATTATTAATTTCTTTACTTTGCACCAGTTATAATAAACAAAGTCTATAAACCTGTAAAAAATATTGCCTATAGAAACATCTCTACTTCAAAACCAATAAGAGGACATAATGGAGAATTTAAAGCAGATGACCGATGATATGTTGGTCGCACTTTATTTGGAAGGCAATAATTCGGCATTCGATATTTTGTTGAATCGTCATCAGGACAGGTTATTCAACTATATATTTTTCTTGGTACGCTCACGCGAGGTGGCAGAGGATATCTTTCAGGAGACCTTTGTCAAGGCTATTACAACATTGCAGCAAGGACGTTATCAGAACGATGGCAAGTTCGCTGCGTGGGTAACACGTATAGCCCATAATCTTGTCATCGACCAGTTCCGCATCGAGAGAAACGAGAATGCAATATCAAACGACGAGGTGGAGTTTGATTTGTTGAACGATGCAAAGTTGTCTGAAGGTACAATCGAAAACAGAATGGTTAATGAGCAGGTACTTAAGGATGTCCGTGCGCTAATCGATGAGTTGCCCGATTGTCAGCGCGAAGTGGTCTTTATGCGCTATTATCAGGATTTGTCGTTCAAGGAGATTTCCGATATCACCGGTGTCAGCATTAATACAGCTCTTGGTCGTATGCGCTATGCAGTGTTGAATATGCGTCGTATTGCCGAAGAGAAGTGTATTTCTTTGGCTATGGAATAAAGCAGATAGTTGTACATTCATAAAATAGTATATGCCCATGAGTTTTTTCTCATGGGCATATACTATTTTATGAATTTCTGCGTTAATATATCAGACTAATGAAAAATGCCTATGGATAAAATTTCTACTCCTGAATTCAAAATTGACGGTGCTGTTATAAGTCAGGCGCTTAAAAAAGACAATTTTCCGAAACCTTGTGTTGCCTCACTTGAGTTCATAAAGAATTTTGCAAGGAATTTTAAAGTACAGAAAAATATCGAAGGCGATATAAGAGAACTTGTTCTTAACTGAAACGAAGCG
>JAGBSZ010000104.1 GCA_017631585.1 Bacteroidaceae bacterium | reverse complement strand
TTGCGAACTCTTGCAAATTTAATAATCAAATTGTTAATAAGCAATTTTAATTGTAATTGTTTTGTTTCTTATAGCAATTTCAAAAATAGTAAGACTATTTGTATTTACAAAATGTGGTGACGAAAAACTTGAGTTATATAAAAAGTATAGGGAAGATAAGCGACGCTTATCTTCCCTATACTTTTTATAACTCGTCAAAATCGAACTCGTCGAATTCGTCGTTGTATGATTCTTCGACAAAGAAGTCAAGGTCACGACGTTCTTTCTTTGTGGGGCGACCTGTACCTCGCTGGCGGTCGATGAAACCGCTTATCTTGCTCATCTCGAGTATCTCGTACTGCTCCTGTGAAGTGATGTTCTCCATCAGTTCGGGTACGAGCTTTGCTCCTACGCGGCTTTCGGCGCATTTGAGTACGCGGAACGAGTAGGTGATGGGGGCTTTCTTGACATTGACTATGTCACCGACGCGTATGTTGTGCGCGGGTTTTGCTGTGCGGTCACCTATGCTTATGTGTCCTTTCTTGCATGCTTCGGCTGCGATGCTGCGTGTCTTGTATATGCGTACAGCCCACAACCATTTGTCTATACGTGCCTGGTCACTCATTGTTCTGTTGTTTGCCGTTGCCTTTCTTGTTGAACTGGTTCATGGTGCGTGCAAGACCTGCGAAACAGAAGCTCTTGATTATCTCGTTTGTATTCTCAAGCTGTTCTTCTATTACTTTCTGCTCCTCGCTGTCGAATGCTCCAAGTACAAAATCCACCTGGTGTCCTTTTCCAAAATCACTGCCTATGCCAAAGCGCAGACGTGCGTATGATGTGGTGCCGAGTGTGGCTGCGATATGCTTCAAACCGTTGTGTCCTCCGTCGCTTCCCTGACCTTTGAGGCGCAATGCGCCGACGGGGAGTGCAAGGTCATCAACTATTACGAGTACATTTTCCAGGGGTATCTTCTCCTGCTGCATCCAGTAGCGTACTGCGTTTCCACTCAGGTTCATATATGTCGATGGTTTGAGCAGTATGAGCTTGCGTCCACGTACTGATGCTTCAGCGACAAAGCCGTATCGCTTGTCCTGAAAAGAAGTATTGGACGCTTTTGCAAAAGCGTCCAATACTGTAAATCCGATGTTGTGGCGGGTTCCTTCGTACTCGCGTCCGATATTGCCCAAGCCGACAATCAGATATTTCATGCCTCAGTAGATTACTTTCTTGCGGCTGCTGCAGCTGCTGCAGATGCACGTGTAGTCTTAACTGAACATACGAGTGACTCCTTAGCTGATACGAGCTCAAGACCTTCGTATGAAAGCTCACCTACCTTGATTGACTTACCAAGAGCGAGTGCAGTTACGTCAACTGTCAAAATCTCAGGAATAGCTGTGTAAAGAGCCTTTACCTTGAGGTAACGCTGAACCTGAACGAGCTTACCACCGGCGCGAACACCTTCTGCAAGTCCTTCGAGCTTAACGGGAACTGCCATAACGATAGGCTTCTCCTCTGTTACCTGATAGAAATCTACGTGAAGGATAGTGTCCTTAACAGGGTGGAACTGGATGTCCTTCATGATAGCTTTAACTGTTACGCCGTCGATAGTGAGGTCAACAACGTGAATGTCCGGAGTGTAAACAAGCTTGCGAAGACCTTCTGTAGGAACGCAGAATGACTTTGCTTCTTTCTCTACTCCGTAAAGGCAACATGGTACAAGACCGGCGTTGCGAAGTGCGTTGGTAGCTTTCTTACCAACCTCAGTTCTTACTGAACCGTTGATGCTGATTGTTTTCATTTTTAAATGTGTTACTCTAAATTAAGAATGTTTGTTTGCTTAATTCGCCATCACACGAAGGCTTTATAAAGCGGGTGCAAAGGTACGCTTTATTTTTTAATTATACAATATTTGACGCGCTAAATGCGTGTATATTGTTAAAAATCGATGTCGATGTTCAACTTTTCGTTGTTGTCGTTTACAGGCTCTGCGTATGCGGGCTTGTATTCTCCCTGTTCGGCAATAACGAATTTTATTGCCTCGTTAAGGCTGTCGGCAAACTTTGCAAAATCTTCACGATAGAGGAATATCTTGTGCTTCTCGAATGTAACAACGGCATTCTCTCCTTCACCGGTTACGTT
>JAGBSZ010000103.1 GCA_017631585.1 Bacteroidaceae bacterium | reverse complement strand
TTTTCATAACAATGTGTATTTAGATGTAGTATTCGAGTCCGACTCAAATATAGTAACAAATCTGCGAGAAATATCAAGCTTGCTTGAATATTTTTCACAGCGAGTACAGTTTATATTCGAGTTTAGCTCAAATATAGTAATAAGCAAGCGAAATAATATCAAGCTTGCTTGAATTTTTAGCTCGTTTGCTTATATCTTTGTACAGAAAGTAATATAATATTCTTATGAAAAGCTTTGGACAAAAGGCGTGGATGCTTCCACAGCCGGTATTGATTATCGGTACATATAACAGTGACGGTACTCCCAATGCCATGAATGCGGCATGGGGCGGACAGTGGGACAGTAAGGAAATAATGATAAGCATGGGGGCGCATGCTACCACTGAGAACCTTGCACGTTGCGGTGAATTTACCGTTGCTTTTGCCACAAAGGATACGATGGTGGCTTCGGATTTCGTTGGTATCGTAAGTGCCAAGAACTACCCGGAGAAGATACTGAAGACCGGCTGGAGTGCTGTAAAAGCCGGTAATGTGAATGCCCCTGTTTTCACTGATTTCCCTATGACGCTGGAGTGTCGCATTCTGCGCAAGATTGACGAGAGCGAAGAGGGATATTATATTGTGGCAGAAATAGTGAATATCCTTGTCGATGAGGCTTATCTTGCCGAGGATGGCAAGCCTGATATTGAAAAGATGCAGCTCATTACATACGACCCTGTTCATCATGGCTATCATGTGGTGGGCGAGCGTGTTGGCAATGCATTTTCGGACGGAAAAATTCTAAAGTAATATGCTAAAATCGTTACTTATTGTTGGCGCAGGAAGCTTCATCGGGGGTGCCATGAGATTCTTGCTCTCCACGTTCATGAAGAATATATGTGCGCAGGGATTTCCTTGGGGAACTTTGGCTGTCAATCTGTTGGGTTGCTTCCTTTTTGGGATTATATTTGCGATATTCAGCAGGAACAGTTCTGCGGATAATGCTTTGTGTTTACTCCTTACTACGGGCTTTTGTGGTGGTTTTACAACCTTCTCCACGTTTGCCAATGAAAGTGTGCAAATGTTACAACATGGCAACACCTCTGGGTTTGTCGGTTATGTGGCAACAAGTGTTATAGCAGGATTCTTATTAATTGCCTTGGGCTATTGGTTGGTAAAAGCATTATGATTTTGTTAGCATAAATTCATAATCCACTTTTTCGACCACTCGAACAATATTCGGGATGCTTCATTGAAGTCAACAGCCTCGCTGTTTTTGTACTTCAAGAAGCTCTCTACAATCGTCCGTTCTTCGGGCAAAGCCACTTGGAGCAATTGGTTTTGATGTTTGAAGTAGTTTCCTGTCTGCTTGAAAACAATTGCCTGCACCACAAAAGAAGCTGCTTTGTACAGTCCTTTCAAAATCTCCTCACTCTTTTCGTGCAACATATTGTGAACGCATCCGTGGTAGATGTTGCCGGCACCCGTCTTGATGGCTCTATCGATAGCTGTATTGTCTATCAACGGGAGTAAATCATTCAGGCTTCCCTTAATGGGAGTGGTGTCGTGATAGAACTGGAACAGGTCTGAAGGCTCCCAATTCAGAATTTCATCCTTGCCCGATACAAAACCGCAAATCAGCTCTCTGTGGGGTAGTGTGTCCAACATGTCATTATAAGTCTGGATGTCCGATGCGCTTAGTTCGTCCAAAATCACCACAACATCAATATCACTGCTCTCTGTTGCCTCGCCGCGACCATAACTGCCTTGCAAGCCTACAAACCATACACGATTCGCAAAAACTTCATTCAGTTTTTGGATAAAGGCATTCATCCAAACATTTATATCTATCATATTCTCTTTTGCTTTATTTGTTTTCCAATTTCCAACCGCAGTCGCCGTGGTATATCATCTGCTTGGTCATGCCACCATCGATGCAGATGTTCTCTCCTGTAATAAAGCCTGCCTTGTCGCTGCAAAGGAACAGCACCATGTTGGCTATATCCATGGGGTTACCCACTCTGCCTGCAGGTTGTTGTGTGGCATCAGGACCTTCGTAAACGGTGTATGCTGTATCAATCCATCCCGGAGAAATGGAGTTTACTCTTGCTTTGCCTGCCAGGCTCACTGACAATGCGTGTGTGAGTGCAGCAATACCGCCTTTGGCGGCGGTGTAGCTCTCGGTCTGCGGTTGGCTCATGCGGTCGCGCGAAGAGGAGATGTTTATTATTGATGCACCTTCCGCTAAATGGTCTTTTAGCAGTTTCACCAAATAGAATGGTGCGGTTATGCCAACGCTCAGGGCATATTGGAATTCTTCGTATGTGCATTCATCAATTCCTTTCATCAACGGCAGGGCATTGTTGATGATGACATCCACTTTTTCGTGCTTGCTTAGAATCTCGTTTGCAAAATCCTCCAGCACCTCTTTCTTGGATATATCTCCAACGAAATGCTCGCCCTCCTGCTTGTCAATCACATGGACTATGGCTCCCTGGGAACGGAATTCATCGGCAATGCATCTGCCAATTCCGTTTGCACCACCTGTTACAATAACTACTTTATCTTTGAACATATTAACGCTTTTACTTGTCGCACACAATGATTTATATAGTAAAGGTATTGATAAATTCTTATATCTGATACATTAATATAAAAAAATATGCTCAGCCAAAGGAAAAAATAGTTTTGTTACAGTCCTGTTATATGCATACGAATAGCAATACGCACCAAATGAAAGAGAAAAAGGATGTTTTATTTGGGTAAAAACAATACTCCGGCACAATGTGTGTCAACGGCAAGGAATGAGCGAATGCCATTATTGTATGTACGAGGTGGAGACTTGAGTCTGTTATGATGTTGTTAATGCTGCTGTCTGTTTGGAAATGTCGGATGTTTATTATACTTTTGTTTCAATGGGAATCCCCGTGTTTGGGAATAAATGAACGTTGATATAAAACTGACATCCGATAAACTGCCTTTAATGGCTATTGTTTTGGTGATGACACTCGTGGATGTCTGGCGGAGGATAATATAAAGGAAGATATGCTTAAATCTTTGTTGTTTGTAGGAGTTGGCAGTTTTGTCGTGGGGTTTGTAATGGTTGCTTTAGGGTATTTGGTTTTTAAATAGTGGTGCGTTATGGAAAAGTTGGTTCTCTGTTATATCGCTTTTATCAATGTTGTTGCCTTTATTGCTTTCGGGGTGGATAAACTGTTGTCAAAGAGAGGCGGATGGCGTATTTCCGAGACTCTATTGCTTATGTTGGCTGTGGCTGGCGGAAGCGTTGGAGCATGGTTCGGCGTCGGTTGCTGGCATCACAAGACTTTGCACAAGAAGTTCCGTTATGGCATACCTGTGATTATTCTATTACAACTGTTTTTGTGCTGTTATCTTTTGAGGGAGTATATAAAAATGTATATAAATATGCTTTAAAATCCATCGATGTGATTATATAAAGCCGGGATATGACGTACCAGAAATTTGTCATTACTGATGAGGGTGAGTTGAGGTTCGGCAAGGTATATCACCACAGAAACCTTTTGCGCTGGGGTGAGAGTTGTCCCAACGGCGGTGGATTGTGGCGTGTCGATGAAGAACGTGGGGCTGTGGTGCTCTATGGACGTTCGTTTGAGTTCGGAACTCCTGAATTCGGAAATCTTAAATATGTCAATTGGGACGGAATAGACGGCATGGAACGTCCGATTTTCTATCAGCCTCATTGGCCCTACGACGAGACACTTGTTCCTGTGGGCTTATTATAACGAAATCCTTAATTTATGCATTGCTAAAAGTAATAATTGAAAATTATATCTTATATTTGTGTTCAATGGTGAACATACAATGCACTTTGAAAGACATAAAGAGCATGTTAGGAATGCAAACATGTACCGAAATAGTATGTAATCATTGTTTTTATGGTAATGTCATTGCTTTGTGGTAAATTACAGATAATATATTATGGAGAATTTTTTGGAACTTTTGAAGAGACGACGCAGCTCACGTCTGTTTACGGGTGAGCCTGTGGATAAGGATATGGTGTGCGACTTGATGAGGGCGGCTCTTATGTCGCCGTCGGGGCATCGCGTAAACCCGTGGGAATTCATATTGGTTGAGGATAAGGAGATGCTCAAGGCTCTTTCGGTGAGCAAGGAGCATGGCTCGGGGCTGCTCGAGGGGGCTGCAATGGCTGTTGCAGTTGTTGCCGATACCACAAAAACCGATGTGTGGATTGAGGATTGTTCCATAGCTTCTATCATCATTCAGCTTGCTGCTGAGGATTTGGGTTTGGGAAGTTGCTGGGTACAGATTCGTCGTCGCATGGATGCCGAGGGTAATGTGTCGGAGGATGTGGTGCGTAAGCTGTTGGGAATACCGGAACATTATGCGGTGCAGTCGATTGTGGCAATAGGTCACAAGGCACGTGAGGCAAAGCCTTTCGATGAGGAGAAAATGCAATGGGATAAGGTTCATATTGGCAAGTTCGGCGGTGAAGAATAAACGTATAGTTGTTGTTGGGGCAGGCAATATGGCTACGGCTATTGCTGTGGCTCTTGTCAATGCGGGGAATGCGCCGGTTGCGGTGTGGAGCCGCACGGCGGAGTCGGCGCAGATGCTTGCCGACAGAGTGGGGGTTGAGTGGTGTTGTGACATTGATGCTCTGCCTCAGGCTGATGTTGTAATAATATCTGTTGTTGACAGTGCGTTGCGTGAAGTGGCCGTAAAGGTTGCTGACAAATATCCCGATGCGATAATCCTGCATACGGCAGGAAGCATTCCTATGTGTGCTTTGCAGGAGTGTGGAGCAAAGAGATTCGGTGTACTTTATCCCATGCAGACAGTGAACAAGAACAGTGTCGTGTCGCTCGATGATGTTACGGTGTTTGTTGAGGCTTGCGATGATGTCGTTGCCGGGGAGGTTGAGGCTCTTGCGCGCACTATAAGCAAAAAGGTGGTATATGCTTCAAGCGAACAGCGTTGTTACCTGCATGTGGCTGCTGTGTTTGCATGCAACTTCTCAAATGCGGTGTATAACATGGCTGCGGAACTGCTCGAAAAGCATGGTTTACCTTTCGAGGCTATGTTGCCTCTCATCGATGAGGCTGCACGCAAGGTGCATCGTATGTCTCCGCCGGAGGCGCAGACCGGTCCGGCACGCCGTGGCGATGCCAATGTGATGAATGCGCATAAAATGATGCTTGATGATGAACTCGCGAATATATACGAGACGTTGAGCGATTATATAATGAGAAGAAACAGGTAAAAAGTCTGCTTTTTTATATTTACCCCTCAGTCCTGCGGACAGCTCCCCTAAGACAGGGGAGCAATATTCTCCCTCTAAATCAGGATCGCGGGCAATAGGGTTGCGGAGGGGATAATGAATAATACCAATTATGATAAACTACGATTTGAAGAAGATTAAGGCTCTTGTGTTTGATGTGGATGGGGTACTCAGCCGTGAGACTATTCCGGTTGCGCTCACAGGGGAGCCTATGCGCACTGCAAATATCAAGGATGGTTATGCCATTCAGCTTGCGGCAAAGTGCGGGTTGCATGTTGCTATTATAACAGGTGCGCGCAATGAGGCTGTCAAGGTGCGCTACAAGGGGCTTGGAGTAAATGATATATATATTGGCGCGTCGGTCAAAAAGGAGTGCCTCGAGGAACTTATGCTTATGTATGAGCTTTCTGCCGAGGAGATTCTTTATATGGGCGATGATATTCCCGACTACGAGGTGATGCAGATTTGCGGATTGCCTGTGTGTCCTTGTGATGCGGCGGTGGAGATTAAACAGCTCTCCAAGTATATATCTCCTGTTCGTGGCGGTGAAGGATGCGTGCGCGATGTCATAGAACAGGTGTTGCGTGCGCAAGGTAAATGGATGGAGGAGGGTGCATTTGTATGGTGATACACATTTTATAATAACCAAACTGTCTGCACATTATTTAAACAAACTTTCACGGAAATTGATTCTTCGTTTTTTTTAAATATACTATGCTTGATAATCTAAAGAAATATAAGGTAATACTTGCGTCGGCGTCGCCACGTCGCAGGGAGTTGCTTGGCGGACTTGATGTGGATTTTACGGTTCGCGCTCTGCCCGGTGTGGATGAGTCGTTCCCTGCTGATTTGCAGGGTGGGGAGATACCTCTTTATATAAGCAAGAAGAAGGCTGATGCCTATCGCCCTTTTATGGCTGACGACGAACTTGTGATAACTGCCGATACTATTGTGTGGCTCGACGGAAAAGCTGTCGGCAAGCCGACGGATGAGGATGATGCCCGTGGCATGATTCGTAATATGGCAGGGAAAACCCACTCTGTGTTTACAGGTGTGGCTATAACAACAAAGTCTGTGCAACACTGTTTTGTTGCGCAGTCGGATGTGACGTTTGCCGAACTCACTGATGAGGAGATTGAATATTATGTGCAGAAATACCGCCCGATGGACAAGGCGGGTGCCTATGGCGCGCAGGAGTGGATTGGCTATATAGGTATGTCGAATATCGTCGGCTCTTATTTCAATGTAATGGGTCTGCCGGTTCAACGTCTTTATAACGAATTGAAGCTTATCCCATAAGCTTCAATCGACAATGCGAGCCGCCTCCTATTTGCAGTAATTCAGAACCTCTTGCCGGTGCTGTTTGTTTTTTTCTCATAGAAAAATAAAAAAATATTTTGTATTGCGCTTGCCTTGCACTATCTTTGCGTGTCCAAAGAAGAATGTTTTGGACATAACGTGTTTGACAATTTAATTACGATAAATATGGCTGAAACAAAATTCATTTTCGTCACCGGTGGCGTTGCTTCTTCACTCGGAAAGGGTATTATCTCTGCTTCAATCGGCAAGCTTTTGCAGGCAAGAGGATACAAGGTTACAATCCAGAAATTCGACCCTTATATCAACGTCTCTCCCGGTACATTGAATCCACAGGAACATGGTGAGTGCTACATAACAATCGACGGTCATGAGGCTGACCTCGACCTCGGTCACTATGAGCGTTTTACTGATATAAAGACAACACGCTGGAACACCTTTACAACAGGACGTATATACAGCGAGGTCATCGAAAAAGAGCGTCGTGGCGAATATCTTGGAAAGACTGTTCAGGTTATTCCTCATATCACCGACGAAATCAAACGCAAGATGAAACGTGGCAGCACAAAGGAGAAATTCGACTTTGTCATCACCGAAATCGGTGGTACTGTTGGCGACATCGAGGGCTTGCCGTTCCTTGAGGCTATCCGTCAGTTGAAGTGGGAACTTGGTCGCAGAGCTGTATGCGTGCACCTTACATACGTTCCTTATCTCTCTGCTGCCGGCGAACTTAAGACAAAGCCTACACAGCATTCTGTAAAGCAGTTGCAGAGCCTCGGTATCCAGCCCGACTGCCTGGTTCTCCGCGCAGAGCATAAACTAAGCACCGGTCTTTGCAAAAAGGTTGCAAGCTTCTGTAATGTAATGCCTGACTGTGTTGTTCAGAGCCTTGATGTTCCATCTATCTACGAGGTGCCCATCAAGATGCAGGAGCAGGGACTCGATGCGGCAATCCTGCGTCTTACAGGCGAGGAGGTTGGCGAGACTCCTGAGATGAAACCTTGGCGTTCATTCGTGGAGCGTCGCAATAATGCCAAGAAGGTGGTCAACATCGGTCTTGTCGGCAAGTACGACCTTCAGGATGCATACAAGAGTATACATGAGAGCCTTTCACAGTGCGGTACATACAACGATTGCAAAATAAAGCCTCACTTCATCAACAGCGAGAAAATTACAGAGGAAAATGTTGCTCAGGCACTCAAGGGTATGGATGGTTATATCATTTGTCCGGGTGTCGGTCCTCGTGGTTTCGAAGGTAAGGTAATTGCTGCTAAGTACTGTCGCGAGAACAATCTTGTTACTCTCGGTATCGGCTTGGGTATGCAGGTAATGGCAATTGAGATTGCACGTAACATACTTGGTTATACCGATGCGAACAGTTATGAGATGAACGAGGCAACAAGTCACAGAATCGTTGACCTGATGGAAGACCTAAAGAGCGTAGGCAATCCTTTCGGTACAATGCGTCGTGGCGGTTATGATACTGTTATTGCAAAGGATAGCAAGGCGTATGCTATTTATGGCGCAGAGAAGGTTACAGAGCGTCACTATCACCGTTTTGAGTTGAATACAGAATATCGCGATGAACTTGTAAATGCCGGTTTGGCTTGCACCGGTGTTCATGCAGACAGCGGTCTTGTTGATATCGTCGAAGTTCCTGCCTGCGACTGGTACATGGGTGTGATTTATGAGCCTCAGTACTCAAGTACAGTGCTTCATCCATCGCCTGTTGTAATGGACTTTGTAAAGAATGTTGTTGCCCGTAAGGGATAAATGATAATTCAAAAACGCAAAAGGGGCAGTTTAAAAACTGCCCCTTTT
>JAGBSZ010000102.1 GCA_017631585.1 Bacteroidaceae bacterium | reverse complement strand
GTTTACAGACCAGCTCCGGTGTTGGCTGCAGCCTGCGACAAGTTCAAGATGTTGCCTTTGACGCACCATCATCCAAAGGCCCCGGTAGACGGACAGAACTTCCGTGACCTTGCGGTCGGATACACCGGAGAGAACCCTTGGGTGGATTACGTCGGAGAAAAGAACGAAGTGGGAATCCGCTCTACTTTAATGATGTACGACGATGAAGCGTTGCAGGCTTACGAAAACGGAGAAATCCAGCTCTCGCCGGGATACATTGCAAACTTCGAATGGAAACAAGGCAAGGCTCCGAATGGCGAAGATTACGACATCATCATGAAAGAGATTACTGACGTTAACCACTTGGCCCTGCTACCAGCTGGCCGTGGCGGAGAATACGCGGTTGTAATGGATAACGCGCCGGAAACAAAGTCGGTGTTTGATGTGGTCAAAGGCTCTGTTTTTGATAGAGCGCGAAGATAAAAGACTATAAATATAGGGGGATAAAAAATGAGTAAGAGACTTTATGGTTTAATTTCAAACCTTGTTGACGCAGGTGCAATCGCAGCCATTGCGTTGGTGACTTATTTTCAGGTGCCAATGTTCGGTGCAATTGTAGCAGCTATTGGTATTGCAAAGGTGGCAATTAACGACATTCTGCTCCTCTTTGTAAAAGAGAAGTAAGTATAAATTGTAGGAGAATAACATGGGATTGTTAACCGGATTATTCCGTGCAGCTCGTAAGCGCACTCTTACTACAGACAACGACATGGGGAAGTTCCGCGACAAGTTGACAGAACTTGTTGAGCAGAAAGGTTCTCTCTCTGACGAAGACGTAGTAAAACGCGTTGACGAACTTAAGGAAATGACAATCGACCTGCCGGATGAAGAAGAGAAAGCAAAACTCGACCGATTCCTTGAGGACTTTAAGTCTGTTAAAGAGCAGGACGATGCAACTGCAAAAGAAGCAGCTAACATGGTTGCCGACTTGTTCGAGAAGCTCGACACAGAGGCAATGAAAGACGTGCCGGATGTTGGTGGCGAAGATACTACTACTGAAGAAGTCGAAGAAAAGACAGAAACAGAAGAAGCACCACTTACAGAAAGCGCAGCTCCTGAAGAGACAGAAGAAGCCAAAGAAACAGTGGAAGAAACTGTCGCTCCTGAAGGAGAAGAAACAAAAGACGCAGATGCACCACTTGACGAGTATACCGCCGAGGAACTTTATCAGTACACAAAGAAACGTCTGATTGAGGAATTTGGTCTTACTCCAAAAGAAGCGTCAGATGGTTGTGCAGATGGTGCAGAGGAAGTAGAAGAAAAGGAAGCCGAGGACAAAGAAGTCGTAACAGACAACGCTCCACGTATTCCGGTAACTATGAACGGAACACCTGCGGAAGGCTCACTTCTTGACATGTTCCACAAACTCAAAGAAGGAGGAAGATAGATGGATTCTAATCTTTCATTAGAGCTGGGATTTAAAGGTCAGCTTGCATTGAACGCTCAGGCCGTACCATTGCAGGAAGGCTATCTTAAACTCGGCGGAATTGTAGACGCTACAAATCAGTCAAGCGGTCTTTCGTTCGGTGTTGTTGTTTCTGCACCTGCAGACGACCCAACCGCAATTATTGCCGGAGCCGGAAGTGGAAACATCATCCGCGGTATTTCTGTGTTCGATGATGCAATCGCACAGAACGCACCGGCTCATCCTAACAAGTACCTTGCTGGAATGCCATGTGCATTTATCGCAAAGGGTCTTGTAAAGATTCAGTCTTGGAAAACATCTGAGACAAATCAGATTGCACCGGTTGTTGGTGCAAAGGTTGAATTTGCAGTCGCAGACGGAGCAATCGGTTTCGTTGCATCAACTGCAGATTCAGATTACACATTGCTCGCAGGCGCAAGCGTTGTCGAAGTAACAGACGATGGTGCTTACGTTTGGCTCGGCTAATAAAGGAGATAAGAAATGAGAATAGATACTTCTTCAGAATTCAAACGTCTCGGTAAATTGGCCGGTCGTATGATTGCTTCAGACGGAATGGCTAATGACATGCTCCGTGACGCAACACTTCAGATTGGCCGTGCAAGCGACCCTAAATATGGTGTTCCTGCCTCTGCCGTAACTAATCCAATCTATGTTGGTGACTCGGCTGCCGTTGGTGTTCCGGTAGGACTTACACCTGAAATGGAAGCACTCAATAAAAAGAGTCCGCTTTTAGTAAACATTCAGCCACGCTTCAATATGAAGACCGGAAAGTATGACATGCACTACTCAAAGAGTGGTGTTCAGACTTACGTTGGCGACTCGGGAGAACTTATCGCAGCTCAGGCAATCTCGCCTTGGAATGCTTCGTACTTCCCTCAGCTTTTCAAGCAGCCACTTCTTTATAGCCACGCGCGTGACCTTGTAAAGAGACTTGGCGGTACTAACCCTTGGGGTGAAGTACAGAACCTCCAGCTCGCAGCTTACTCAGGCTGGGGACTTATCGACGCAGCTGGCTCAGTAGCTGCCAACCTTAAGCAGAATGTAAACGTTCAGGGCGGAATCATGAGTTCTGCCATCATCAACATTAAGGTTTTCTTTAACTACACTGTTGAGGAGATGGAACGTGCCAAGGGTTCAAACGGCTCACCATTTGCCGGTTCACTCATGGCAGAGAAACAGAAGTACGCACAGTATGTAATCGACATGATTACAGACTATCTCACATACTACGGAAACGAAGATACAAACACACTCGGTCTTCTTGACGTAAACGGTGAGACTTCTTGGGCAGGACAGACACTCGAAGAAATCGCAGCTGACGATTCAAACACAAACAAGGGATACACAATGTATCAGGCACTCGCAAAGGCTATCACAGACTTTATGGATGCCTCACAGAACAAGTTTGATGTTGTTCGCGTTGCAATGTCTCCAAAGGCATACAACCTGCTCACAAGCGTTCCTTATTCGAACACATACGAGCCAAAGTCTGCTCTCAAGATTTTTGAAGAGAACTTCAATGCCGGTGTGACAAAGAGTGGTTCTACTCCAAAGGTAGAATTCTTCTCTGACCCATTCTTGGCAGCTAACACAGAGTTCAACCCTTCAATGAGCGACAAACTCGTTATCACCGCACCTGAAATCGGTGCAGGCCCTGACGACGCTAAGCAGGACATGCTCTTGCTCGGTGTTCCACTCGAGAACTTCACTTATCCGGTTTATCCAAATGCTTACGACCAGCAGCATGCCGTACTCCGCAGATTCGCAGGAATCTTCGCTCCGGTTGCTATCGCCGTAAAGTGTTACACCGGATTCGGAACTACAAAGCGTACTGTGGCTAAACCTACCGCTTCACCTGAAGCACCAGCTACATTCGAAAGCACACAGAAAGTAGAACTCTCTTGTGCAACAAGCGGTGCAGACATCTACTACACAGTAGACGGCTCAACACCTACATCTAGTAGCACAAAGTACACAGACGCAGGAATCACACTTTCTGCCACAACTACAATTAAAGCAATTGCGGTTAAGGAAGGATTGTACGATTCTGCCGTATTCTCAGGAACTTACACAAAGGCGTAAGGTCTGACGGATAACAAAGGATTACAGACGGAGCAATTCGTCTGTAACCTTTGTTTTTGTAACAAAACTACAAAAAAAGGGAAATTAACGGAAATTAAGGGAAAATTTCCCCTATTTTAAAGGAAGCATAAACTATGAAATATATTCAGTCATTTTATCAGTACCCGGTAACATTTAGTGCTATCGGTAAAACAATCCCGGCAAGAAGTGCGCAGGGAGAAATGAAGAACATTGCGGAAGTTACAGAAAAGGAACTCGAAAAGCTGGAAAACTGCGAGCCATTCTTCCGTGAACTTGTAAACAAAAAGAAGTACAGAGTGCTTAATCACATTCCAAACTCTTACATTCCTCCAGCTAAGCAGATTAACGACGCTCATGCAGAAACAGACAAACTCCGTGCGGAACTTGAAGCTGCAAAGGCTAAGATTGCCGAGCTGGAAGGGCCTGCAAAGGATGTAGAACCTGAAGCAGAAGAAACACCGGTTGTAGAAAACGCTCCTGCCAATGAACCAAAGAAAACCAGCTCTTCAAAAAAGGGCAAAAAATAAAAGGACAGAAACATGACAAGACTTGATTTTAAGTTTGCAGACAATTTCCCTACTCTCACAGACGAGCAGATAAACAATGCTTACGACATCGTGTCTGTCATGTTTTCCGGTGTACTCGAATGCTGGCGTGCGCTTAATGAACCTTTGCGAACCAACAAGCGTACGCTTTGCATGAACCTACTCGTTGCATGGTACCTGCTCGACGCTAATCCGCAGAGTGCCGTCGGTGTAATCGGAAATGGTGGTATGGCCTTGACTTCAAAGTCAATTGGAGGAACGTCACTAAGTTTTTCTGACATGGACGCGCAGGAAGGTATCAAGCAGCTAAACTCAAACATGTTCGGACAGAAGGCTTTGATGATGATTCAAAGCGCACCGGAAAGGTTCGGTATTTATGCTTAGTCTTAAAGTCAACACAACCAAAGTCCCGGATTTCTCAGACATTCAGAGGTTCGCAGAAAATGCGAGCGCAGAAGTATTAGTGGGATTTCTAGCAGGACGAATGCACGTTGAGACTAAGCACAAAGACAAAAAAGGTAAAAAGGGAAAGTATAAAAACATAGACGGCAAAGACGCAACCTTTGAAAATATGGAAACCGCAGAACTTGCAAAAATATTAACGTTCGGTTCTGCCCGGATTCCGCCACGCCCTTTCATTGAGGAAGGCCTGCTTTCTAAGAAGGACGAACTGAAAAAAGAAATCAACATCCAGCTCGACAAAATCAAAGAAGGCAAGATGGCAAATTGGAACAAGGTCGGAACTAAGGCCGTGGGTGCAATTCAGGAATTTGTGCGTAGTGACTATTACAAATCGCACGTTCCAAACTCTCCAAGAACTATAAAATATAAAGAGGGAAAAGATACACCGCTTATCGACGGCGGTGATTTAATCGGCTCTCTCGAATTCATTGTGAGGTAGCGCATGAGTGGAATCTACGGAGACATGCTCTTAGCGTGGCCGGAGCAACAGAGAAAATTACAGATTTACGACATGAAACCGCGAATCAATGGTGGTTGGGATGTTGTAAAAGACCAAGCTGGAAACGTTATTTATACAACCATTATCGGAGTGTTTCAGAACACACGTGGTGGCGGAGTAAAAGAAAATAACGGCAACCTTGTAAAGACAGAGGGTCGGGAACTGTGGACACAGACCGGCGGACTTGAAGGAAAGTTCCTGACTTGGGAAGGTGAAGTCTACCGGCTGACTGACACTAATAATTGGTCGTTTGAAGGTGGCTTTCACAGATATGGTGTAGAAAAGGTGGTGGGTAACGATGCAACTGAATCAGACGACGCTTCGTGGAATATTGGCGGAGATACTTTCTGTTGACGAAAAGTATATCGTGCCTAAGCAGGGCAATTGGTGGAACCCACAACAACCGGGTGCCAACGTTGCCAATTGGTGCGCTTATCGCATAAAGAGCAACAGACCTAGAACCGCGCCGTCCTACACAGAAACTACAGAAGAAGGACAGAAGGCAGAAAACTCGGTGTGCGTTATGAAGCTGGCGAGCATAGAGTTACAGTTCGTCGGCCCGGCAAGTGAGCAGCTGGCACAGAGCGTGGCAATGTGGCCGTTGCGAGGTGATGTCCGGGAGGAATTTCAGAAAGTCCACGGCTCAGTGATGTATGAGGACTACACGGCTATTCCGAGTGACTTCTATCAGGAAGGAGACAATACGGTCTTGGCATGGAATGTGCCTGACCTGAAAGTTTTATGGTACGACTTGTTGGCCACAAACCAACAACCATTAAAGACTATAGATATAGGAGGACAAATAAATGTCTGAATTCAGAGGCTCAATTGCTCAGGTAAACGTACAGTTTCCAATCGAAACAGTAATCGAACCGGTAGCAGGCGAGAACTACACAAGAGCAATTATTTACATGCCTGTAAGTTTGGCAGCTACAAATCTGCCGGGAGTAGAAAATCCAGCTGCAGGAATGAAAATCGAACTTGATTCATCAAGTTATGGTACAGTAACCGGGGACGCATTAAAGAAATGGTTGGTTCCATTCTTTACATCTGCGCAGGCTGCAAAACTTGCGGTGGTTATTTTCGATGATGATTCAGAAGCAGAGACTAACCTGCTCGCAGATGTGTACGAGGCTACTAAGTATTGGGCATATTTCAAGTTCGGCTTTGCAGCAGCTGCCGGCTACAATGCTCTGCAGGTTTCCCTCGCTACACTTTGTGTTGCAGACCCTCTCTACTCTCAGTTATGGGTAGGTACAAGCGACGCAAATGTTTTAACAAAGACAAGCGCACTCATTACCGCTTTGAATGGCGCAGAAGCAGACGCTCGTGTTATTTACAACCCGGACGCAAACATCAACCCTGCTCTTGCTCAGCTGGGTGATTCTTTGGCCGTTGTAAATGTAACCGGCACTCCGGTTGGTAACGACACAGATATGCACGGCTTTAATACAATTAAGCCAAGTGGTGCTACAGATTCTGAAGGTAATGTTGGAAACCTTACCGCTACACAGAAAGCAGCTCTTGACGAGCAGAAAATCGGTTATAACACATGGGTCGGCGACGGCACAGAAAATGTTGTAACAGAAGGTTCTATGACCCTTAAAGGAAACGTTGTCGGCGCACAGTGGGTAAAATGTTACATCGAATATATGTGCAAAATCCGCACCGCAAACTTTATCACAAGAAGAAACAAGTTCAGAAACAATGCAGAGTATCAGGCTACTCTTTGTATCCTTTCTGACGTTGTGAAAGGTTTCTTAGACTTTGGTCGCTTGGATAACTTTAAGATTACGGCTCCGATTTTTGCAGACCTTCCAAAGAGCGCAGACGCTCTCACAGTTCCAAACGCGTGGGAAGCAACATATATCGACAAAATCCGCTCGGTTACAGTTTACGGCACTTTGTACGTAACTCAGCCGACTAAATAAGGAGTAAGAAAATGGCAGGAAATCATACAGTAATTGCAGCCGGTCAGTTTACAGTTACACTTATTCACCCATTGTGGAATGGTGGCACTCCAACAACAATCGGCGGATTCAAACTCGAAGGTCAGATGGTGCAAGACCAGCAGCTTATGGATAACTCAAAAGTTATCGCATTGGCAAACGGCAACACAATCACCATCATCAATAACAACAAGTCAGGTTCTCTGACATTCAACGTAACCGCTACAAACGGCGAGGACGACATGGTAAAGATTGCCAAGTTCCTCAAGCGAATTGGCGACTCGGTTGGCGGTATTATTCGTATCACTCAGGAAATCAACGGAGTGACAGACGGTGACACTTACAACGCTTGTACAGTTCGTTCTTGTCCTAACAGAATCATTCAGGGCAACGACGCACCGGACTATGCGGTTGTTTGGAACTACGGCGAGTACGTTCCTGACAACGAAGGTTGAGAATAATAAAAGGAGAAAGTAGAGAATGGAAGCACTCACTTTATCACGTAAAGATTATCATGAGGGATTGGAAAAGGTAGAAGCTGCCGTAATAGACGACAAGGCCTACCTTGACCAATTCAAGATTGAATTCCCGGAAGGCCTGAATACCGCGTCAACGATGGAAATCTGTCGTGTTATTCAGGACTCCAGCTTTGATAGCAAAGTTCATGTAACAAGACTCTGCATTGCCGGGAAGAACGTAAAGATTACTTGTCCGAACGGAGAAGTATTTACATTCAAACTTGGTGATGCAGAAGATAGCATTGAGGGATTTGACCTTTTCAAAAAAGACCCTCTCGCACTGTGGGCATTAGCTGATTCAGTCTACGGATATATCTTAAAAAAATATCTGCGACCTTCGTCGGCCCAGCCGGAGGCGGAAGCGCAGACATCAGAGAAATCAGAGCAAGAAACGCTATAAAACGGATTGTTCCGAATACGTTTATTTGGCTCTATTACTCGTTCTGCGCAGAATATGCAAGACAACCCGTTGACATAGATGATATGTGCGACGGGTTGATTTGTATTAGGGCAAAAGCCAAAGTTCAAGAAATCTATAAGGAAGAACCAAATGGGTGATTTTTTATATAAAGTCAAAGCGGTTGTAGACAAGGCCAGCTTTCAGGAAGGAATCCGGGAACTCGAAAAACTCGAACAGACCGGAAAGCGTCTCATTAAAGGCATTGCAGGCGTTGGCGGAGCTGCCATCACAAGTGCAACAATCGCCGGGGAAGTCGCACAACAAGAACTGAAAGTCGCAAAGGCTATCGGTGTTAGTACTGAAGCACTTAATGGCTGGAAAATAGCGTGCAACGTAGCCGGGGCAAGTGCAAGTGGCCTTGTTGGCACCTTGTCTGCTCTTGAAAATAAAATGCAACACTTAAAGACCGGAACTGTGGATGCAGGTCTTGCAAAGAACCTCGGACTTCTTGGCATTCAATACGGCGACTTTGCAGATATGGATAGCGAAAGCCGTATGCGCACTGTCTTTAATCAGGCAGACCAAATGGAAGACCAAAAACTAGCGGCTGCGCTTGTTGGCGATGTCCTCGGTCAGGCAGGAAGAGAATATTACGACAGTTTGAAATTGTCCGGCCGGAGCCTTGAAAGCCAGCTCGCAGAAGCAAAGAAATTAAACTTTGTTACAGAGACCAACAGACGCGAAGCTGCCGTGTTTGCTTCAGAAATGCGTAGCGTAAAGGAAGCCGGAAAGTCTATCGCCATGCTCTTTGGTTCAGAAATTGGAGCAGCTCTTACACCAACAGTCCGCAGAGTAAAAAATTATCTCATAGAAAACCGCGAAGCAATCCGCCGGGGAATCGAAGGATTCGCACAGAATATCGGTGCGGTCTTTAATGCAATAGCTGGAGTGATTGGAAAGGTTGCTCCGCTTATTGAAGGCCTTATAGATAAGTTTGGTGGCTTAGATAAAGTCATTGTCAAAGTGGGCATTGGGTTTGCAAGCATGAAACTTGTGCAGCTGGCCGGTGGTATAAGAAGCATTATTAGTGGAGTGAATTTGCTTAAAGCTGCAATGGGTGGTTT
>JAGBSZ010000101.1 GCA_017631585.1 Bacteroidaceae bacterium | reverse complement strand
CCCTCTTCGTCGATAAGGTAAGTGCCTTCGCATTTATATTCCTCCACCTCGAATACATTATAAGAAAGCATCTCTATCCTTGTATATATTGCCGGTGTTATCATCTTACCGGTGGTACGGTCAATTATTCCGCTTAGCCCCCTTATTTCATACGTAGCATAATCGGCAATTTCGTAAACCATATTTCCGTCATAGTTGTAGCCGGCAGGGTATCTGAGGTTATAGCTGAATTCGTAAAGGAAAGGTTTCACTGTTCTGCCGTTCAGGTCATCCTGCCACATACGTCCATCTTTTGCCAGTACGAATCCGTCCGTCAGAACATGTGTGTATCTGTATTCGAATGGGTAAACAATCTCTCCGGCAGTGTTGAGAATTCCGTATTTGCCATTGTTTATGGCAACACGATACCCGTTGTCCTGCGGAGACCAAATATCATCGTATGCAGGTGGCAGAACCCATTTTCCGCTTTTGTCTATCAAACCCACCTTACCTTCGGCATTTCCCATTACACAGAATCCCTGGTGAAAAACAGGTGATATTTCACTCATGCAGTTGTTTGAATAATCGTATTGGAAAGGAATTACAACCTCGTTGTCGGTATTGATAAACCCGATTTTACCCTCCTTGACCACGGCTGCCACACCTTCAGAGAATATCCATGCTTTGTTGTAATTGTTCTTGTCGGCATCGATATGTATTTCACCCGTTTCAGCACTAAAGTAACCGCGCTTGTCTGATGTTGCATAAACAGCCAATGAATCATCACCGTATGCACCCGATGCCCATTCTATTCGCGGAGTAGTATATTTGCCGGTGACAGTGTTGTATATCTTTATTGTATTGTTTCTAAAAGTATGTATTTCTACATTTCTCGACATCGTCTCGTCGAACCAGGGTGTTCTGCCATAATTCCATTTGTAAAAGGCAATCACTCCTGAAGTGATTATTGCTGCAAATACCATAATTACCAAAGTAACTATAATTCGTCGTATCCGCTTTGAACAACTGCGTATAGTGTTCCAAACGAGGTTGCCGGCTCCAACAACCGCTGTGCCGATGAGCGCCAATGTCCCAAGCAATGCTTTGAATGTCTGTTTCAATGTTTTCATAGTAGCTGAATTAAATTTATTTTTTCTGAATTATCCAAACGAAACTTTATAAAGGATATATAATGTGTGACAGTCTATTAAGTCGTGAAATCTCCTCATTATTAGGCTCCAGCACCCCCTTATTGCTTAAATAATAATACAGATGTAACAAGCCGAATGCATACTTAGGTGTCAGCATGCCATACTCGTCAGCCTTGTAGTAATATTCCATTGCTTTTAGAATATGCGCATAGTCATTACTGTTGCGGTATTTCTGAAGGTTCACCCATGCCAATTCGTTATTTAGTATAGGGTATTTTCCTGCTGAGCGAAGCAAAGTCTCTTCATACGAAACAAGGTCATCCGTCTCCTTGTAATGTAGTATTTGAAAAATAACAGCAATTTCGCTTCCTTCCAGTTCTGCCTCCTTTATGATTTCCATCGACTCCAGGGGATCGCCACCCAATGCCATTTTTCTTGCCTCCTCAGCAACTTTTGCTTCAACAGGAAACTCATTCTTCAGTTGCTTCACTCTTGCATCCAAAATCTCGGTATTTGTTACAGAATCAAAAACATTGAAAAGCAATCTGAAAGGATGACCCTCATCAAGCAGTTCCACAACGTTTTCAATATTACCTCCACTTCTTTTGCAATATATCGAGTACATAGAAACCATGTTGAACCAGCTCCTTTCAACACCGTCACCATCACGGTAGCATATTGACAACGACTTGCATGCTTCAACATCTCCTTGCCTTGCCTGCTGAATAAGATTCTGAACTCTTTGCTCTGCTGCACGAGTCTTTATCTCTACATTAGGACTTTCCAAGTCCATAACACTATCATCACACGATGTATGGAATACCAATAATGAAACCACACAGAGTATAGTAAACAGTCTGTTCATATCTGTCGGATTAGAGGTTTTTATTACTTATCATCCTTCTTTGAAGAAGTTCTTGTTGGCTTCGTTTGCACAGAAGGTGTTATCCGCAATGCGATCGTAAAGGTGTACAGCACTACGCATCATATTGCATCCCATTAGAGCAATACCCTCACAGGTGGTTTCAAAACTCAATGTGTTAGTAATTGAGATTGTAGCTGCCACAGCCTCCACATCCTGATTAGCACCGATGTAGGCAAACACCCAGCCTTTTGCCTTCAATTCATCAACAAGAGCCTTGATTGTCTTTCCGCTATACTCTTTCGATGCGTTTTCCTCTCCGTCGGTAACAACAGTTACAAGCACCTTGTCATCCTCTGCGACCTTCTTGCGAAGCACATTGAGCGAAATACCCATTGCATCATACAATGCAGTACAGCAGTCAGGCTGGTATGTCTCTGCTGTGAGTTCCTTAACCTCATCCACCGGTACACAATCGTTGACGGTCTTTACATCATCATTGAAAGTAACAAGGCTCACAAAGTGTTCCTGTTCTTCGTGTTTCTTCTGAGCCGAACGAATTGTCTGGATAGTCTCGTTTACATTGTCAATAGTAGCCTTCTTGATGCTCTGCATAGAGCCGCTCTCATCAATGATAATGAGATTGAAAATTCTTGTCTTCATAAGTTTATCGTTATTTGTTAAAATATTATCCTTCTATAAGTTCATACTCGACACCGAACCACTCGTCAAGTGTGTCCTTGACCTTGCGATTGATTTCAGGTGTAATTTTATCCTTAATCTTTTTATAAACAAAGAGCATTGCCACGCCATCATCCAATACACCCATGAACTTGAATACTGAACGAGGTAGAAAGTCCATAGGAATGATAGTGTATATGATTGCCGCATAGATAAGTACACGGTCAAGTGTTGATGTATTCTCATCATCCATCACATAGTAGAACTGCAACAGAGGATGAGTAGCCACACGACCAGCCTTCAATGCCCACGGACGCAACTTATCAATCAATGCGTTAATCTTACCGCGCCAATCGATATTCTTGACCTTTTCAAGAAGCCCTGAAATGTCCTTACCCATAATCAGGTAAGCAAGAATCAAAAGTGAAATTGAAATAAATAACATATCATTCAATGTTAATGGTTTATAGTATAGAATATAAATTATGGAATTTCTATCATTACAAGGTCCCTTTTTTCATATGTCGCATGTTTCGCGTAGCTCTGTGAGTATCGAGCAGAATTCCGATTCAGTCAAGATGGTTTTATATGAATTCTGTTCTCCCTGACTATGATACAATTTTATTCCACGAGTTGACATCAAGGCAATACGAAAACGCTCGTTCTGCTCAAACATAGCTTTATATGCTTTGCGCACCAAATCTTGAAAGTCCTTGCTTTGGCGGTTTATGGCAGAGCCTTTCCACCAAACTATCTGGTCCGTTTGCCAATGAGTCGAAGTCATATTCTTTGCATTTTTACCCTTCATAGAGCATATCTGCCGTTGCTTACCCGTATCCTGATATTTCAACGACTGAAGGAACCCCTCCATACTTCCGCATAGCACACCGTCAAAACGGAATCCATTACTGCACAAGTTTGACAGGACATTGGCAGGATATGGGCTTTTGCTCCATATATCCAATGCCTTACCTCGCCACACTTGCCATTTTACATATAAGTTTCTAAGTTTCATCATAGTTTTATTAAGTTATATTTATGAGAGTAATGTTTATACAATTCTATCATTTATTCTTCCTTTTTTGCCGGCATCTCATCAACAATCTTTGCCATAATAACAATTTTATCGGTTTGTTATATAGAGTAAAACACTCGACAGAATCTATCATAAGATTCTGTCGAGTGATTATAGTTTCAGTGCTTTCTTTTTACGCCATTCTTAATTCAGCGTTTATGGAATTGTCGCAGAATGTGATATCGGACAATATAACATATTCCAAAACCTTTTCAATTTGTTTGAATTCTTTTAGGCGGATATCGATTTTTTGCTCGTTGGTATTCACTTTTATTCCGTTAGGAATATTCTCCTTGAGGTATGTAACGGCACCTGCTAAAATTAGTGCTGCCGCAGTTCCGCATTCATAGCTGATGCAGATATTGTTATT
>JAGBSZ010000100.1 GCA_017631585.1 Bacteroidaceae bacterium | reverse complement strand
TTTACGCATAGTAAACTCCTGTTTTAAACAAGCCGTTGACGCAATTATTGCGTCAACGGCTTGTTTAAAGTTCTATACTCAAATTATCTTCATACTCCTTGATAACTTCTTTATCTATCGTGCCATCAGTGTTAATTGTGATTCTGTAAATGGAGACATTGCATTTGCCGGAATACAATTGTTTAGTGTTCTTAAACGAATATTGTGTATAAATCAGTGATTGATTATTTGCTGATTTTTTTAATTCATAGTATTTGTTTTTACCGTCAAGACCTATATATTCATAATCAATAATTTTACCGTTTTTTTTATATGTAACCAAAATATTAGCTTCTCTAATACTATTCTTGCAAAAGCCGACAATTCCAACAACTATTATATCTTCTGTTTCTTTTTTATATCCAGGGCGATATACTATATGCTTCTTTTTACAATCCAAGGTGTTGTCGAATGGAATAAATTCATTGAACTTATTAGTGTCAATTTTAGGCATTCCATAATCAGATTCTCTTAATTTTCTACCATAAAAGATACTGGCATCTATCGATTGCTTTGTAAATTGATCAAAATTTGTCAAAAACGAACAGAATCCGGATTCATCATTTTCGTTATTTCGACTCAATTTATCATTCGCCGTAACAATCAACGAAATGATAAGGAATACAATACTTGTTAAAAATTTTTTCATATAATCTATTTGTTTAGTCTTACACTTGTTACCTTATATTCTTTGACATCTCCTTTGTATGTTACAAAATTACCTTGTAAAAAGCCATCTTTTACATACAAGACATTTGTATTAGCAGTACCTAAGTTTGTAAACTGTGTTGCAGGGTCATAAAAATGATAATATGTAATACCATTTATTATTGTTTTTCCAACAACTACAATAAAGTGGTCGCCTGCTTTGTCTGCACTTTCAGCTGTTCCATCTTTATAATCAACATTCAGTATAATGGACTGTTTTTTATCCAAAGCATTGTTGATTGCATTTATGCCATTTTGAAAATCGTTTGATTGACTTATTGCACGTCCATTATCGTTATTGATAGTCATATCAATGCGTTTGCCACTTAGTTCACAACCTGAATATGCCAACATTTCTATACATCTTCTTTTGCATCCAACTTTGTCATTTGGATCATAAGGACTAAATTGTTCCTTTGTTAAAATATCATTCCTAAAAGTTACAGACATGTGCCCTTTGTCATTGTATGATACAGAGTCAAGCCTATTCTCTATATTTTCACTCATCATCCCTAAGCTATCACTAACAGTTTTATTGGGTTGCGGTTTGTTTTTATACATTCCTTCCAATTCCTTGTATTGTGAAGAGAGTTTAAATGGATTGTGGTTTATAGGAGTGTTGTTGTTTTTAAATTCAAAAGGCATTCTTGGAGCGATTGTTGCGGTATCCTTTTTCTTTGGTTCTAAAAAAGTAACACTCTCTTTCCAACTATCAAAGTTAATGTTTTTTTTGTTGTTTTCAAAACTTGGTTTGGTTGCTGTTGGCTTACTTTGTTGTCCATTAGATTTATCACTCTCGTTAGAATTGATAATAGGAGTTGGAGTATAAATCTCTTTTTTATCAATTTTGTTCTCTGTTTTTTGTTTATCATCATCTACCAGCACATACCTTGTTTTGTCAACTGTTCCTAACATTTTGGGGAAGTATGACATCAACGTCTGCTTTTTTTGTTTCTCTTTTTCAATTTCCAGTTTGTTCCCGTGGAAATACTCTATCTGTTGTTCTAACATGGCTTTTTGCAGCAAAGCTAAATACCGTTACCACAAGCAAGGTTGCTGAATTGCTACAATTACACACAATGAGAAACTATACTGCTAAAATAGCAAATTTTACGTGATTATATATGGTAGTATGCTTATTTGGAAGCGCTCAAATTCCTTTCAAAGATATTATTTAAAACTCTATACTCAGATTATCTTCATACTCCTTGATAACTTCTTTATCTATCGTACCATCAGTGTTAATTGTGATTCTATAAATGGAGACATTGCATTTGCCGGAATATTTATTCGATGCAGATGTTATTTCTGTAAATGATTGCTGCGTAATTAACAATTCATTCTCTTTTTTACAGAATTCCGTTTTGTATTGCTCCACATCACTCCCTATACCAATAATTTCGTAATCAATTATATTACCACTTTTGTCATACGTTATCAGAAGGCTTGCATCAAATGGATATCCTTCTGTTATCGTAATATCACAACTTGCTAATATTGCAACTATATAGAAATCATTTTTGTCTATTCTGTAACAAGGTCTGTAATAAAATTCATCTTTTTCGCAGTTACACTCGCTATCATACGGGATGAATGAAGAAAATTCCTGCTTGCTTAATTCTGTATGCAGTTCACCATTTCTTTCATCTCTTTGCTGGAAGAAGTCCTTGTCGATACAAGTTTTGTCATAGACATCGAACTTGCTTATAAAAGATTCAAATTTTTGTTTTTTATTTTCATTTATATAACAGAACTTTTCATTTGTTGTCATTTTGTTTAAACAACAAATGATGCATAGTGTGGTTGCAAAAAAAGTTTTCATATAACCTATTTGTTTGGTCTTACACTTGTTACCTTATATTCTTTGACATCTCCTTTTATATCATACCTATGAGAAACTATACTGCTAAAATAGCAAATCTAAGGGTTTACTTAAAAAGTAAACCCTTAGATTTGCTATTTAATAATACTTTCAATTATAAGTAGAAGTTGAATGCGATGTTACCATTCATCAAACCTGTTTTTATACCACTGCCTTTAATTGTCTTGATGTTATAATTGCGTGCATCAATTTCTGCATTTGTATAATCTCTGTCGTCTGTTTTGAATTTAGAGACTTCTTTTTTATTATAGCTGATAAAACTAAGATCGAGTGCTGCACTTACTGAAACATGCTTGCCAAGGAAGTATTCAACACCGAGATTTGCAACAAAACCAAATGCATTTATTGGTGATGATTTCTTTTCATATGCATCATATTGTTCATACTCATTACCCCATTCATCTTCGTATCTTGTATCGAAATCCTCATTAATGCTATATTCAGAATTCATTCTTCCATAAAATAAGTCTGCACCAACAAATGGTTGCAAGCGCTTGCCTGCACGGAAATTGTATTGAACACCCAAGTTGAGTTGAAATTCTCTGCTTCCTTCTGTTTCTTTATTGATAATATCTTTGTAATCTTTATCTTCGGGGTTATAGGTGAGATTTGTCATCTTTGCGTTGTTAAAGACAACGCCTGCCTTTATCGCGAACTGGTCACCAAGCATATATTTTGCAACAAGTGTACCTCCAAGGTCAGAAAGCTTGTTGTCTTGAGTTCCGTTGAACATGTTGCCTACAAAGTTAATTACAGGGTCAGCTCCAAAGGTGATTGCAAAACTACCTTGCTTGCCACCATAATAAGTCTCAGATTGTGCATTTGCAGTACCAACAGCAAATAAACTGCATGTCAATACAAGTAAGAATAGCTTTTTCATACTTTAAATCTTTAAGTTAGTAATTAAGTGTGTATTATTTAATAAAGTTGTTGCTACAAAAACTATTATCTTCCGCAAAGTAAATATAATTGTTTAAAATTATTGTAAAATTTTATATTTTTTTTACGTGATTATTTATAATCGGGCAACTGCATGGTTGTTCTGGAATGTTCTCTTGATTTACTTTACAAGAATCTTTTTCTTGTCAACAATGTTTATGCCTTTTTGGGTGTGGCTAAGTCGCTCGCCGGCTATGTTGTATATATTGTCGCTTTTGCTTTGTGGGGCAGATGTAATCTTTTCAATGCTTGTGGGAGCGTTGAAGTTCACAATGAATTCGCTTGCCTGTGAAACGTTGCACTCGAGCCAACATTGGTTTGCTGCAATCTCTTTTGAATCGTCGAATGTCTTGAACTTGTTTTCTGCAAACACGAATTTTCTGATGTTGTCGCTCTGTGAAAGGTTGTTCTCTACATAATTGCCTTTCAACAGAGATTCCGGTAGTGATGTTACCGCTCCTTGGTCTGACATTGTGATTGCGAACTGATGAGTACCTGCATTCCCATTGATAATTGCGGGTGTGCCACCTTTCAATTTTTCACCGGGGCGGGCAATGGCTCTCATTGTGCAAATGTATTTGTTTAGTTCCTCGTCAAATTTTATATCTTCCATGCCGGCATCATAGGCATATATCTCCTCCGGAAGAACAATATTGAACGGGAAGCATATACTCGCTGTCCCGTTCTCGGATAGCGTCAACGGGAATGTAGTTACTTCTTCTATTGTATATGTTGCCAACCCGGCTTTGGTTGCCTTGTCATTGCCGGCTACGCCATGTTCTTTGTATATGTTTACATAGTTTATGCCATCAGTGGTGCTGTGTATTTTGTAAACTTCTGCAGTTGATGTCTCTTCGAACATGTATATTCCTGCTTCAGAATTGTTATCAGAGAACATTATATGCCCCCATCCGCTGAGTTTGGGTTCTTTAAGAACTTTGCCTTGCATTGAAATCTTATATCCGTTGCCTGAGGGTTCTATAATGGCTATCTCATCAGCGGGAGCGGATGTGGAGTAGTGGTCGGGAGAAATCATCTTGTAGCCTTCGTTCTTGCTGTTGTCGTGAGTAGTGTTGTATGCAATAAAAAGAGGATTGCCATTGTAATTGATGTGGTATGCTCCGTGAAATCCCGGGTTTATAAAAACGGAGAAGGTCTGTATGGTTCCGTCGCTCATTGAAATAACACCGGTATGAGAGCCTTTTGAGACATCCTCTTTTATTGTTACAAGTTTGGGGCTTGTTATTTTCCCATCGATGAAGTCACCGCTCAATGTGGCACCTTCGAGGTTTCCAAAATATTCTGTAAAGTCGATTGTCTGACCGGCTTCTGCAATGATGGTTTTTCCATCGTAGCTGTTATTGCGTATCTTTTCCATTTCGCTACTCAGGTTGTTCACTACATTGGGGTATTCTGTTGCTTTGTTGTTCTGCTCATCGTACTCTCCGTTTGTGTTTTTGAAAATCTGTGGTGATGTCGAATATCCTGTTTCAATCTTTGGTCCCCATGGAATCATTGCCGCACCTCCTTTAGGCTCTATGTATTTCCATTCTGCAGTGCGTAGTGTCAGTGTGTGGTTCTGTGCCATACCCATGGCATACGGACGACCTTTCTCCTCCTTGCCGAACCATGTGGCAGCTTCGCAAACACTGCCGTCTGTGGAGAGTGATTCGCCATTGCCCACACCTGCAACGGTTGCCATAACGTCAAGAAAGTCTATTTGTGAAACGAGTGAGTTTTTCACAGCCTGTTCTTTTATTACTGCGGGCCAATGTACTATAAATGGCACGCGTGTGCCACCTTCGTATGCACTGTATTTGCCACCGCGCAAGCCACCGGTGGGGGAGTGGTCGCCTACAAGTTCTTCGGCTTGGTCAATGTAACCGTCGTCAAGCACCGCGCCGTTGTCGCTGCTGAGTATAATCAATGTGTTCTCGAGCAATCCTTGCTCTTTGAGTGTCTTTACAATTTCACCGACACTCCAGTCGAACTGTACAATGGCATCGCCACGCAAGCCCATGCTGCTCTGTCCACGGAAACGGGGATGCGGAAAGCGCGGAACGTGTACGTCGTTGGTGGCAAAGTACATAAAGAAAGGCTTGTCGCTGTTCTCCTTTATAAAATCTACTGCGTGAACGGTTATGCTGTCGGCAATATTCTCGTCTTTCCAAAGAGCCTTTCCGCCGCCTTTCATATAACCGATACGTCCAATGCCGTTTACAATAGACATGTCATGACCATGAGAGTGCTTTAGATTATATAAAAGCTCCGGGTTGGCTGCTCCTGTAGGTTCTCCTTCAAAGTTCTTGTTGTAATTTACATATATCGGTGCAGCGGGGTCGTAGTTCGCAACCTCACCGTTCTCTATGAATACGCAAGGAACACGGTCGGCTGTAGCTGCCATTATGTAGGAATAGTCGAAACCAATGTCTGCCAGAGCCGGGGTTATTGGCTCATTCCAGTTCTGTTTTCCTGTTTGTGTGCCAAGACCAAGATGCCACTTGCCAAAGGCTGCTGTTGTGTATCCTGCCTCTTTGAAAACATCGGCAACGGTATATTGGTCGGGCGAAATAATCATTGCCGCATCACCTGCCGCAACATCTGTTCCGCTTTTGCGCCATGGGTATTCTCCTGTGAGCAGTGAGTATCGCGATGGGGTGCTTGTTGAAGCCACTGCATGGGCATTTGTAAAGCGCAGACCATTATTTGCCAGGTTGTTCACGTTCGGTGTCTTTACACCAATGGCACCATAGCACTCAAGGTCGCCGTATCCAAGGTCATCGGCATATATCATCACTACATTTGGACGGGATTTTATGTATGCTTCACTCTTAGCAGTCTCTTGGGCAAATAACGCGCCGGGTAATGTTGCAAAAGCAATCATTCCGAGATTCAGGTTTTTCATAATTGGTTTGTTTTATTCAGCGAAAGTACAAAAATTGTTTTATATATGAACACTAAGCCCGGTCAAAAGTGATTTTTGACCGGGCTTAGTTCTCTTTTAAGCGATAATATAGTAATTGTTCTTATTCCCTGTACAGCAATTCTTCCTCTTCGTTCGAGAATTTTCTGTTTATTCTATCCCTGCGATGCATTATTGCGGTGTCGGGCCAATATCCTTTGTTGTCGGGGAGTATAAAGAGCATAGTAGTGTCGTTGAGCAATTCGAACGATACATCATTGTAAACACCCATTCTCTCGGGGTCAAAATAGAAGTTTGATAATGTTTCGGCTATCTTGCTTTTGACTGTTTTGTTTTTAGGAATTGGAACTTTTACAATAGCTATATCATTCCAATCAAGGTCGCTCGGTGATGAATGTATTTTAAGACCCCCGTAAAAAAC
>JAGBSZ010000005.1 GCA_017631585.1 Bacteroidaceae bacterium | reverse complement strand
CCTCCCCATAATGAGAGGGAACTGGATTTTTAGCGTTGAGGGTTGTAGGGGCGGGGTTAGCCCGCCCGGAGAAACAAAAACAAAAAAAACTGTCCCTCTTGGCAAGAGGGACGAGCGAAGCGGAGGGAGATTGAAAAAAAAACTATCTCCTCCACCGCAGGCGGTCCCCCTCCTCTTAAATCAAGAGGAGGAATAAAAAACAAAAAAATACTAACTATAAAACATATAAAAATGAAAAAATTCACATTATTACTACTCGCTATTATCATCGGGTTACCGATGGTAGCTGTGGCGGACAGCAGCATCAACCTCACTCCGGTGCCGATGAAGATGACTGTTGGCAACGGCAAGCTGGTTCTTCCCGAAAAATTTACCATTGCTGCAATAGACATTGACAAAGAAATGTTTGCAGAAGCTCAGAAATTCGGCAAATTGTTTGCCGAAGTAAGTGGCAGCATCATCGAGATTGTGAAAATTGACAACAACAATGCTCAGACAAGAAGCATTGTAGGCACTGATGAAGATATGGCAGCTTCTGCGCTAATCACCATGCGTCGTTACAAGGGTAACGAGGAGCTCGGCAACGAGGGTTATACTCTTGACATCACTGCCGACGGCATTGCAATCACTGCCAACAGCGCAACAGGTTTCTACTATGCTTTCCAGAGCGTGAAGAAGATGTTGCCGGCAAATGTGATGGCTGAGGTAAAGGATGAGAAAGTTACTGAATACTCTTTGCCGGTTGTGAGCATTGTGGATGCTCCGCGCTTTGAGTGGCGTGGTTTCATGCTCGATGTGAGCCGTCACTACTTTACCACCGACCAGATTAAGCGTATGATTGATGTGATGTCATACTATAAGATGAACCGTTTCCACTGGCATTTGACCGATGACCAGGGCTGGCGTTTCGAGGTGAAGAAGTACCCTCGCCTTACCACAGTGGGTGCAACACGAAACAATTCGTGGAGCGTCGATCCTGTCTATGGCGGATATTATACAAATGAGCCTTATGGTCCATACTTCTACACTCAGGATGAGTGTCGCGATATTGTGGCTTACGCGGCTGAGCGTCACATCGAGGTAGTTCCCGAGGTGGAATTCCCCGGTCACTCTTGTGCTGTGAATGCTGCATATCCTGAATTCAACTGCTGGCCAAACGGTGCGCACAGCGTGCAGGTGAACGGCGGTATCTTCAGCGACGTGCTTAACGTTGCCAATCCGCAGGCAGTACAGTTTGTGAAGGATGTTATAGACGAGGTGATTGAGGTGTTCCCTTATCATCAGATACATATCGGTGGCGACGAGACACCGACAAGTGCATGGCAGGGAAATGCTGAGTGTCAGGCTTTTATGCAGAAGATGGGCTACAGCAATATTCGCGAGCTGCAGTCGCACTTTGTACGTGAGATTTCGGACTATGTGACATCAAAGGAGGGTGACAAGAAGCGCACTGTGATTATGTGGAACGAAAGCCTCACTGCACAGGGCACAAACGAGGAGCTTATCAAGGGTACCGGCGGTATGATGATGTGTTGGGAGAGCGGTCAGGTGCAGCCATGCGCACGCAAAGCTGCCGAATATGGCATGAACTCTGTGATAACTCCATGGGGTCCTTATTATATCAACCGCAAACAGAGTACCGATCCGGGCGAGCCTACAGGTGCCGGATACGGTGACGATACCGTGCAGAAGACCTATAACTATGTTCCTGTTCCTGCCGATGTTCCTGCCGAGTTGCAGAAGTATTACATTGGTGTGCAGGGTACTTTCTGGACCGAGCATGTACAGAGCAACTATCTGCTTGAGTATCTTGCCCTTCCACGTTTGATTGCCATTGCCGAGACCGGCTGGACACCTGCGGCGAAGAAGAATTTCAGCGACTTCCAGCAGCGTATAACAAAGGATACCCTTTTGCTCAACTATAACAACTATGAGTATGGTCGTCACTTTATATTGAGTGGCAACAACGGCAATGAGAACAAGGTGATGCCTACTCCATCGACCGATGAGAAGAAGACATGGTATCGCATTGTTACAAATGCTACCGACAATGCGCGCGCAGGACGATGCATACAGCTGTTGCGCGAGGGATTGAACGTTGCTGACAAGACAGGCACTGCTCCGGCTAACCGTCTGTGGAACAGCGAGATAATTGAGGACGAGAACAATGCAGGCTACGACTATCAGCTATGGGCGTTCATGCAGGACCCAGCCAACCCTGAGCGTTGGGCTATCGTGAACAAGGCTAAGCCTAACGGTTCGGTTAAGGGCACTCCTACAGCCGAGAACAACACTGGTCGTTGGGACTATGATGACAACAAACGTCATTATGACTTTATCATAGGCGACAAGGTGTATGCAAAGAACGGCAACAACTACAATTATAGCATACGAAGCCAAAAGGTGTCGAACACAAGCATGTGCCTGAACTACGCCGGTGGCGGACAGAACTACTCTATCAACATGTGGAGCGACCCGAACGACGGCAACGGAGGTGTATGGGAGTTCCGTCCTTTAGTGGCTCAGGGTGCGGATATTGTCATCGACTACCCCGCTGAGGGCACTGCGTACCTCATTGTAAACAACACTGAGCGTTTCAACGGATGGGCAATGTATGACAACAACGACGGAAAGGTCACAGCTGCAGCACAGAGATTCGGTGCCGGAGTGTGGAACATCGTTGAGTCGCAAATTACAAATAACGAACAGACTTTCAAATTGCAGAATGCAACAACAGGACGTTATATAAGCACTGGCGATGCCCCCATCGCTCTGGGCGAGAATGGCGTTACACTTACCAATGTATATAACACCAAGAGCGGTGACTTCAGCATCAAGGTTGGCGATGCAGCAATATGCCCTGTACCTGAGCGTGCAGCAACAAATCCCAACACATTGAGCACAGGCGGTATTTATCCGCAGGGAACAGGATGGGTGTTTGAAAAGGCTTGTGTGATTGCATATATCTGCAAGGATGAGCAGGGCAACCTCATTGACAACGTGGTGCAGGCTGTTGCAGAGGGAAGTACCGTAACTGCCACAGCTCCTGAAATCAGCAATCTTGAGATTGTATCGTATGACAACACACAGAGCAATGTGGCTCCTGTATTTGAAAATATCAGCGAGAACAAGGTTGTAAATGTTACCTATCGCCGCGTATCGAACAGTGTAATCTATCGTTGTTATACCATGGACGGAAACACCATTGCCGAACACATTGTTCCTTGCGCCATTGGCGAGAGCCACACTGTGGAGTGCCCGGAGATTGAGTTCTACACATTTGTGGGATGCGACGAGGAGAATGACATCATCGTTCCAACAGAAGACACTGTTATCGAGGCTTATTACGACACCGACGGTGTTATGGGCGTGGGAGCTATCGGTGAGGCTGTAACCGAGCTTGAGGCTGGCGCATCATACGTAATATACAATGCCAAGAACGAGAGCGCACGCAGCGGATTCCTCAGCGCAAGCGCTGTAAATGCCGGTATCACCACCACAAACGGCATAAGCGAGGCTAACCCTTCGTTCGTGTGGAACTTTGAGGGTGACGGCAAGAAGTTCACCGTAAGAAACAACTACGGAATTGCCATTCCACAGCTGTTGCGCGGCTATTTGGTGAAGGGAAGCGACACTGCTGAGCAGTTTACATTTACACTCAATGCCGACGGTAAGACATGGAGCGTTCGTGGCACAAGCAACAACTACTACTGGAACGGCAACGCCGACAACACATTCACAGGCTGGGACGACGGTCATCCGTTCATCATATACAGCTACAAGCCACACCCCTACTTCACCGTATCGTACAAGTGCGTTGACGAAGAGGGTAACGACCTGAACATCAACGGTTCGCGCTATGTGATGGGTGGCGACTCGTACACACTTATCACCCCAATAATCGAGGGCTACAAGTTTGTGAAGAGCGATGCTGTTTATGAGGAACTTGCAAGAGTAGCAAAGCACACTGAGCTGACACTTACATACAGCAACAACGAGACCGGAATTGAGGATATTGTAACCGAAAACGGAAAAGTTGAGGCTGTTTATGACTTGCAAGGTCGCAAGGTTAACGTACCTGCAAAGGGTATATATATAGTCAACGGCAAAAAGATTCTGGTAAAATGAAAACAATAACATACCGCACACAAGGTACATGCTCACGTTTCATAGAGGTGACAGGCGACAACGGTCGCCTCACCGATGTGAAATTCTTTGGCGGATGCGACGGTAACCTGCAAGGAATAAGCAAGCTTGTTAAGGGAATGAAATACGAGGATGTCATCGCACGCCTCAAAGGCATAAGCTGTAACGGCAAGCCTACATCGTGCCCCGACCAACTCTGCCGCGCCATAGAGGAATTGATGAAAGAATAAAAGGCCCCACCCTAACCCTCCCCATAATGGGAGGGGACTGGATTTTTAGAGTTGTAGGGATTAACGGTTAACGAGGAAAGCCGGAGGCTTCGATAATACGAGCAGCGATTGGTCACGCGTAGTGTGGCATAAGTCACACCGCGTGGGTCGCGCCAGGCGAGTGTTGTCAACAGGTTAACGAGTTTAGGGTTTAGGGTTTAGAGGTTCCCTGTCCGAACAAAAACAAAACAAAAACACTCTCCCTCTTGAGATTAAGAGGGAGTACCCGCAGGGGGTAGGAGATTGAAAAACAAATAAAACAAATAAATGCTCCTCTTCAAAGAGGATGAGTAAAATAGAGATAAACAAAAATAAACTGTCCCTCTTTGCAAGAGGGACGAGCGAAGCGGAGGGAGATTGAAAAACAAATAAAACAAATAAATGCTCCTCTTTGAAGAGGAGCTGTCGCGGAGCGACTGAGGAGATGGAAAAACAAACTATCTTGACT
>JAGBSZ010000099.1 GCA_017631585.1 Bacteroidaceae bacterium | reverse complement strand
TTGTGCGGTCGGCACCCGAATATATTTTAGGCTCTTTTGCTATACAGATGAAGCGAGTATAGTTGTTGTCGCGGTTCTGGATAGCCGATTTAAGCACCTGCAACTGATATAGTTCGGCACAGAGGCGCGAAGAGAGCGATGCCTTTGTAGGGTCTCCGCTCTGAGCAACCATGCGCGCAGCTTCTGCAGTATTCTCACACGCGATTACACGAACATTCTTCAAAGAAGAGAGGAACTCGGAGCACTGGTTTATTGCCTGCTGGTGTGAGTATATCTCGCGAATATCCTCGAGCTTTGTTCCGGGAAGCGCAAGTATTGCATGATCGACTTTCAGGCGCACTGAACGTACAATGCTTACATTATATTCTGAAAGCAAATCGTAGATAGCGTTTACCGAACCTGCAAGAGAGTTCTCTATTGGAAGAACACCGAATTCGCATAATCCGCTGTTGACAGCCTTGAAGACACCCTCAAAGTTGCTCATATACATGATTTCGGGAAGGTCGAAAAGACGCTCCGATGCAAGATGTGCATACGAGCCTTCGCAACCGGCGCAACCAACTGATGCGCGTTTGGGGAATGGCTGTGGAGGCACTGATGCGATATTCTTGAAGTAGTTGAAGAATTCGCTGCCCTCTGAAAGCATACGTGTCTCGTACGACTCGCTGAGGTCGAAGATTGTGCGGTACAATGTACGTCCGTAGCCCTCGAATTCAGGACCGAGACGCTTTGACACATTCTGCAACACAGCACGTGCGCGCGAGGGGTGATATACAGGCAGATTATTCTCTTTTTTGTATTTGCCTATGCCTGATACAACCTGCATACGGCGTGCGAAGAGGTCGCACATCTGAGAATCTATCTCATCTATTTCCTTACGTAGTTTCTCTAAATCCATAATTATATTTTTTTATATTATTCAACATTACCGCCGAGCATTGCAAAATCTTCAAAGAATGAAGGATAGGATTTTGCAACACAAGCACTATTATCTATTCTTGTAATACCTTTTGCCACACACGACATTATTGCCGCTGACATTGCTATACGATGGTCACCGAAGCTGTTGACGACACCCGACGCAACCGGCTCGCCACCAAAAACGGTAAATGTATCCTCGCCAACTTGCGAAGCAACACCGAATGATGCAAGCACCTGACGCATAGCCTCAAGACGGTCGCTCTCCTTAAAGCGCAGACGACCTACACCTGTGAAAACTGTTGTTCCCTGTGCCACAGCCGCAGCAACGCATAGGATGGGCAAAAGGTCGGGGGTATCGGTGCAATCGAGTTCGGCACCGAACAGTTGGGACGGCATAGCCACAATATCATTGTCACGTACATCGATGAACGCACCCATCAGACGCAGATGGTCTATAATCTTGCTGTCGCCCTGCAATGATGAGTTGTTCATGCCACATAGTGTGATAGGATTCTTGCCTGTGACACCAGCCACAATCCAGAAAGCGGCAGACGACCAGTCACCCTCAACTATTACAGATGAAGGCATACGATAGTGCTGTCCGCCTTTTATTTTAAATATGTTTCCTTTTTGTTCTATATCTATTCCGGCGATACGCAAGGCATCAAGCGTCATTGCAATATACGAAGCACTTGTCATATTGCCTGTAACCTCAATCTCACTATCCTCATCAGCCAAAGGAAGAGCAAAGAGCAAGCCGGTGAGATATTGCGACGAGATGTTTCCCGGAAGAGTGAATTTTCCCCCTTTCAATGCGCCTTTGCAACTTACGGGCAGTTCATCTGCCGAATGTCTTTCAAATGAGATTCCATGCTCGGAAAGCACATTGCACAGGTCGCCCATAGGACGCTGCGGAAGTTTTCCACAGCCTGTGAATGTTGCATCAGCCCCAAGCACTGCCGCCACCGACATAAGAAAGCGCAATGTAGAGCCACTCTCACCGCAGTCGAGCGTTGCACCTTTGGCAACGGTTACGGGAGTAACGGCAAACACCCCTTGGGAATATGTTATTGAAGCACCAAGCGCATTCAAGCAACGCATTGTAGCCATTATATCATCATTGACACTGCTGCAGGCAATGGTACAAGGCTCTGTGCCGAGAGCCGCACATATAAGCAGACGGTGTGCCTGCGATTTTGACGGCGGAGGAGTTACTTTACCTTGCAATATTCCCGAAACACTCTTTTCCATAGTATCAAGCCATTACTTTGGTAAGCAAATCATTAAGTTCGTCAAGTTCCAATGCCACAAGGGTGCAGTCGCCCACGGCGCGTGGCAGAACAACGGATATTGTTCCTCCGCGACGTTTCTTGTCGGAGAGAAGAGAATCGAATATCTCACTTGCACTATACTCGCATGAAATGTCAAAGCCATATTTCACGAGCAATGCCGAAAGTTCATCGGCGACATTGCACATACCCATCAAGGCTGCCATACGCGAAGCTATTACCATACCCTTTGCCACGGCTTCGCCATGCGAAACAGCGAAGTTGCTCAATTTCTCTATTGCATGACCGAATGTATGTCCGAAGTTGAGCAGACCGCGTATGCCGTTGTCAAACTCATCCTGCTGAACAACGTCACGTTTTATTTCCACACACCTTGCCACCACCTCTTCACGGTCGAACGGCAGGGTGTGCAACTTTTCATACAACGCGCTGTCGAGTATCATTCCGTACTTTATAACCTCGGCACAGCCGTCACGATAAATATCTGCAGGCAGAGTATCCATAAGCGCAGTATCGCAACATACAAGCACAGGCTGGTAGAAACTGCCGACGAGATTTTTTCCGGCAGGAATATCTATGGCTGTTT
>JAGBSZ010000098.1 GCA_017631585.1 Bacteroidaceae bacterium | reverse complement strand
TTCAGTCGAAAAGGGTGCTAAAGCACACTCCTTTAGGTTCCCCGAGGAGTGCTGCTTCAGCAGCTTATGTAGCGACGAGGGATCTCTTTTTCATTGCAACCGCAAATATTTTGTCAACCCACACCTTTTTGCTACTGACCCATAATATGCACTTCGTCGGATGCTTACGAATGATTTGATATATCCTGTGTATGCTTGATGACAAGAGACTGTCAGCTAAGCAACATACTTGTAAATCACATGAAGTAAGATGAGGATGACTCAACAGTTATTGAGCCATCCTCATGTCATTGAGGGGGGATGAATAAAAAGGGTTTTATATTCAACCTCCTCTCAACCAATTCTTTAACCAGGACGGATTCTCCATAGGAGGCCCCCTGTTTGCGGAGCTCATGACCCTCACGGGCAGAACCCCCTTCTACTAAATTAAAAAATGAAAAGATTTATAAACTGTTTGAATTTCTTGAAATAGCTAAAGCTGTTTAAAGTAAATGTTTTGGCTTGTCTGGTCTGTTTTTAATGTTATTGAAGTTGCCTGCATTCTGCAAACTCAAGTAAACTTGCTCTGCACTCATTTATTCTCAACTTTGTTATCTTTTTCTGCTCTAAATTAGGCAATAGTCCACTATTACCTGCATCTAAAGCAGTAAAATCTGCAAAAAAACAATCCTTAAACAAAAGAAAAGCTATGTAGCCTATCTTCGGAAACCAAAATAAATTTAAAGCGCTTCTTATTTTATAAATCCGCAAAGCGGAATGCAAAATTCAATCAGTTTTTATTATTCCCCCATAAATTCCCCCATTCACTGCGGCTTTCATTAACAAGGTCCGGTGATTGGTTACCTGCACTTCCGTTACCCACCTGTCCGCTTTGGATTTCGCCCGATGTAACCAACATTATCGGCTCAGGCATTAACTCATACTTTAAGGCTATAGGGGTGTTATATTTTTTCTTGTTTACCATAACTATTTTATTTCTTGTTCATTATGATTTTTTTACCGTTGAGAATATATATACCGTTTGTCGGATTCCCGACAACGCGTCCCTGCAGGTCATAATATACCTCATTTACAGCCTCTCCTTCAATTTCCTCAATATCGGTGAATGTTCCATTGTCGAATCTTACGCCGACAGACTTTGATGCCGCAGCTGGGAATAGCGATGCCGGCAGTTGCAGGTATGCCTTGTTAGCGCTCAATGTAGAGCCGTCCTCAAACTGATAGAATTTCGGTGTATTGTTCTCGCCAATAACGGTATATTTAAAGTTAAGGTATTTGCCGTCATCGCTTGTGCTGTTCACCTCAGTAGGACGAATTGTTCCCACAAGCATATTGAGTGTATATTCATCCGATTTGTCAATTACAGGCACTGTGTATTCGCCCGGTTCACCCATAAGGAACAATCCTGTGCCTCTTTTTGCGGTCTGCACCCTCAATAGTGTCAGAATTTGTGTTCCGGTGTTGTATCCCGATGCGGCGTATGCCTTTAATCCCTTTACATTACTGAAATCAAGAGCATAATTTGAGCAATATGTAGCACTGCCATATTGGTTTATTTTAATTGTTATCTCGCTTGGAGTGTATTGCTCCTCGATATTGTGGAAATCCTTCCAACCATCGGTCAAAGCGTAAGCAAGGTAGTTGCCGGTTGGAACATATAACGTACAAGCATCCTTATCGACACCTTCGAATACGTTTGAGTTTATTGTATATAAATCCTCAGCTGTAATATGAGATATTATACTTTTAATGTTGGCACAGCCATTGAACGCATTCTCGCCGATGCCTTTCACGGTCTCGGGGATTTCAATGCTCCTAATATCCAGACGCCCTGCAAATACGCTCTCTGCTATAACATAACCTTCTCCGTTGTAGTTGTTTGGTAATACAACGTCATAAAATTCTTCCGGTATATGTGTTATTACTATATTTCCGATATCTGCCCAAAGGTTGCCACCGCTGTCCATACTCGCTTCAATGGTATGAGTGCCGTCTGTTGTGAAAATGTATTCGCATTTACCGGAACCGCCACTTCTGTTACTAAAAATAAGATTATTGTCAACTGATACGGAAATACGGTTGGCATCACTTCCATACGTACTGTTGGACCAGGAGAATGTAAGTATATCGCCGGCATTGGCATCAAATGTTCTTGTATACGATTGGCTACTATATAAATGAATACCATCGATATGTTCTATATATTCTATCGATTCTATATATCCTACAAATGTATTTGTGCCATCAATATTGGCAAATACAAAATCTCCTTCAATGTTTCCATATGGAGCGTTTATTACATTTTCGGCATAAAACGCTACTCCTCCATGGCTTGAATCGCCTTTTTTTAATGTCAACTCGGAAAAGTTTATTACAGTATTTAGGAGTTTACAACCAGAGAATGCATTACTTTGAATGTTTGTGACGCTGTTGGGTATTGTTACGCTTGTAAGCCCTGTACACTTATAGAATGCATAACTTTCAATGTTTGTGACACTGTAAGTAACATCATTATATATAACGTTCTTTGGGATTACTACATCGCCGGAGTACTCTTCATAAGAAGTATAAGAACTTCCTTTGTAAGTAACCGCAACTGTCTTGTTTGTTGCATCAGTGATGTTGTAATAGATACCATCAACCTCGAAATTGTGGGCCGTAGCAACAGTGCTGCATAGCAGTAACAGTATTGCGAATAGGTTTTTAAGTTTGATCATGGTTCTTATATGTTAAATTAGAAATTGCAGTTTGCTGAAAATCCTTATAGTACTTTGTAGCGTATGGCTTGTCTGTAACGCTTCTCATCTGCTCAAATAGAAATTTCTGTTTGCAAAGTTACGGACAACTCAATAGGGAGAATGATTTTTCTTGGTTTTTCTATCCCCGTGTATTGTTTTTAAGTGTTTGTTGAAAAGTAATTGTTGATATTTGTTCTAAATTTGCAAAAAAACACAGCAGCCTGGCATGGAGCAGAATGATATATACGAAGTATTGCAAGAGAAGGTGGAAATTATGGCAAAACGGAAGATGGTTACGCCACGTGACTTCGACTATCTGTCAACATGTATTTTTGCCAAGACAAAGATATACGTTGCGCCAATTACACTAAAGAAGTTCTGGGGTTATCTTGGCGAGAAATACCGCCAAAAACCATACCGTAACACACTCAACGTACTTGCTGTTTACGCAGGATATACAAGTATTGAAACCTTTATGAACAGCCTTGCCAACCCTGGGCTGAATAACAGTGAGATACTGCATAACCCCAACCTGCAGACAGCATCGCTAAACAAGGGAGCAATGCTTGAACTGAAGTGGAGCCCCGACCGCTGTATAAAGATAAGGTACGAGGGGTACGATATGTTCCGTGTTGTTGAAGCTGTAAACAGCAAACTGACTGTGGGCGACACGTTTCTGTGCTACCAATTCATTGAGCAACAGCCACTTTATTTGCATTGCCTTGTACACTGCAACGGCGAGCCTACGGGCTATGTTTGTGGCAAAGAAGGTGGTATCAGATACATTGTCGAAGAGTAAGGAATAGCAATGGTTTCATCAGATTTTATAAGTAACGGGAGCGTGTTCGATGAGAAAGTGCCGCTCGGTAGTGATGGTGCTACATCACTGTCGTATAAGGTATGCAAGGAGGGGCGTCTTTACTTTATGAAGCAGTTACGTCCTGAACTCTTCACCAATTTTGGCAACAGGGCTTTGTTGTATAAGGAGTTTGCATTAGGAAAGAGCATAAGCCACAGTAACATTGTCGGTTACCATTCCATTTGTGAGAACAGTGATGAGTTGTACATTCTTATGGAGTATGTACAGGGCTGCACTATTGAAGAGAGGCTGGAAAATGACAGAGGTTACTTTATGAAAGAACATAATGTGTGGAGGATTCTGCTGCAGATACTAAGCGGACTGAAAGTC
>JAGBSZ010000097.1 GCA_017631585.1 Bacteroidaceae bacterium | reverse complement strand
GGTTCGCTCAGCATGACATTTGAACGTTGGGTAATATTACTTGTATAAAGCCTCATTTACCTTTAGTGAACAGTTTTTAAATATTATAAATGAAAAACATTCAAGATATAGCAATAGCAGAATACGATTATCCGTTGCCCGACGAGAGAATTGCAAAATATCCCTTGGCGCAGCGCGATACGTCGAAACTGCTCATATACAATAAAGGCTCGATAAGCGAAAATGTTTTTTCTGCTTTGCCTTCATACATTCCCGCTGAATCGCTGATGGTGTTCAATAACACAAAGGTTATTCAGGCGCGTATGCGTTTCCGCAAGGAGACCGGTGCGCAGATTGAGGTGTTCTGTCTTGAACCCGAAACACCGAATGACTATCTTCTGATATTCCAGCAGACAAGCGAATGCGTGTGGCGTTGCCTTGTGGGAAATTCGAACCGTTGGAAAAGTGGTGTGCTGTCGCAGGTGATAAATGTTGCCGGCAAGGATGTTACACTCTCTGTGGAGCGCATAGGCGGTGCGGCATCGGTTAATAAGGTGCGTTTCTTCTGGGATGGGGGAGTAAGTTTTGCCGAACTGCTCGATGCTGCAGGTGAATTGCCTATACCGCCGTATCTCAACCGCAAGACAGAAGAGAGCGACAAAAGTACATACCAAACAGTATATTCAAAGATTAAAGGTTCTGTTGCCGCGCCTACTGCCGGCTTGCACTTTACTCCTGAGGTTCTGGATGCTCTCACTGCAAATGGCGTAGAGCGCGAAGAGGTTACCCTGCACGTCGGTGCCGGTACTTTCAAGCCTGTGAAGAGTGAACTTATTGCCGACCATGAGATGCACGAAGAGTACATAGAAGTGCGTAAAGAGTTGCTTGAAAAACTTGTTGCCGCGCATGGCAATGTGGTGGCAGTGGGTACAACATCGGTGCGTACCCTTGAAAGCCTCTATTTCCTTGGTGAATTTGTGGCTGAAAACCCCGATGCCGAAATAGATAACCTGCATGTAGGGCAGTGGACTCCTTATAACAGAGAACATACACTATCTGCCACAGAGGCTTTGCAGGCTCTTGTTGATTGGCTTGAGAGAAACGGGTTCGACAGATTGCATTCGCACACACAGATTATGATTGCTCCGGGATATGAATACCGCATTGTAAAGGCTATAGTAACAAATTTCCATCAGCCTAAGAGCACATTGCTGTTGCTTGTATCTGCCTTTCTCAAAGGCGATTGGCGCAAGATTTACGACTATGCCTTGTTACACGATTTCCGTTTCCTGAGCTACGGTGACAGTTCATTGCTTATACCTTGATTATATGATTGCAAATATTGATAAACTTACATATCTGCTCGATGAGAGCAAAAAATGCGCTACTGTAACAAAGTCACTCGTTCCCTACAGCGGTGATATTGTTGTTCCTGCGACAGTAGAATATGGCGGTACGGTGTATTCTGTAAGCGATATTCTTGACGAGGCTTTTGCCGAGTGTGTGATGTTGCGTTCGGTAGTGTTGGGCGAGAATGTCGAGAGCATAGGTATCAGTGCTTTTGAGGGGTGTACAGCTCTATCCAATGTCACTTTCTCTGCCGCATTGCATGTGATAGGAATGTCGGCATTCAAAGGATGTACCGCTCTCGAAGAGTTTGTACTGCCTTCGGACGTTATTGTCATTGGTAAGAATGCTTTTTCGGGATGTACTGCTTTGAAACGCGCTTTTCTCTCTGACAATCTTATAAACATTGAGCCTTCGCTTTTTGACGGTTGCAAGTCTCTTGAGAAAGTGTCGATGGGTAGCATGGTGGAGAGCATCGGAGAATATGCATTCTGTGGCTGTACTGCGCTTACCGAAATATCTTTGCCCGACTGTGTGGTATCTGTCGAAGGATGGGCTTTCCGTGACTGTGTGTCGCTGAAAAAGATTTTATTGCCGAATTCTGTAGCATCCGTCAAGAAGGGTGCTTTTTGGGGCTGTTCTTCGCTTGTTGATTTTGAACTTCCCAAAGGCGTGAATTTGCTCGACCAAGGTGTGTTGGCAAATTGTGAGTCACTGAAAAATGTTGTGCTGCACGACGGCGTGCTAAGCATAGGTTATGGAGCATTCTATAATTGTGCATCGTTGGAGCAGATAACTGTTCCTCATGCCGTGGTGAGTGTGGGTGACCAGGCTTTCCGCGGTTGCAGCGCGTTGAAAGAGTTGCGCGTGCTATGCGAAGCAGCACCTATGTGCTCGGGAGAGATTGCCGATGCCAATGTTTATTCACATACAATGCTTCGTGTGCCTGCGGGGTTAGTGGGCGAGTATGGCTTTGCGCGTATATGGGAACATTTTGAAAATGTAGAAGAGTTTTAGAAGAAGTTTCTTAAAATTCTATAAAACAATTATATAAGACGGGTTGTTATCTGATATATGTACTGATAATGACTCGTCTTTTTTATATAATTCTTGCGGTTTCTTTTATTGTATCGTGCAGTGGAAATAATCCTATACGATATTATAAACCTGTCAAAAACAGTCATTCTTACCCCTTTATAATAGAATATGGCGCATTGCCTCACGATTCATTTCCTTTACATTATGAAGATAAGACAAATGAGACGGAAAATCCTGATGAAGAATCATATTACATTATAAGAAACAGTGGCGATACGCTTATTTGGGAGGAAGGGATGATTAGAGGGGAATGAACTGTAAGGCAGGGTCTGCCCGCCCTTGTAGCCGCGTAGCGTGTCATGTTGAGCGAACCAACGGTCGACGCCCGAAGGGGCTAAAGTCAATGTCGAAACATCTCAACATCAAACCTTGTGTTTTACCGCAGTTTTTAACCTTACAGCTTTGGATTTATATTCCTCTTCAAGTCGTTCTTTTCTCTTCTTTTCGTGCCGACGAAAAGAAGCAAAAGGCTCGGCACAGAGTAAAGAACAGTCCAACTTTTCTTTGCTCAGGAATTTCTTTGAAATATCCATCGGTCGAAAAGTTGTTGTCATTTAAACTATTCCTTTTGATTTTTGG
>JAGBSZ010000096.1 GCA_017631585.1 Bacteroidaceae bacterium | reverse complement strand
TGATTTCCTCAAGATCACGACGTGTAAGAATACCTGTTGCACAGAATATTGCAATAGGAATCATTGCAACAACGTTTGTATCGACACCCCAAAGATCAGTACCGAACATCCACATGAAGATTGTTATTACGAATGCAGCTACAACAGACCATGTCTTGAAATCCCAACGGATATCACCCTCAATCTCAATCTTGATGTTCTTCTGCTTGAATGGGAAAAGGACGCGGAGAAGCAACCATGCCAAAACAAGAAGAACAATTACAAATGGAGCCATCTTGATTGTCCAGTCAACGAAACTGATACCCATTCCCTGTGAAGCAAGATAATCAAGCGCAATCATGTTAGGAGGTGTACCGATTGGAGTAATCATACCACCGAGGTTTGCACCTACAGGAATAGCAAGCGCAAGAGCAATACGTCCCTTACCATCAGCAGGCAATGAACGCAATACCGGTGTAAGGAAAGCCAACATCATTGCAGCAGTAGCTGTGTTGCTGACGAAAGCCGAGAAGATAGCTGTTACAAGGATAAAACCAAGCAATACAACCTCAGAACGTGTTCCGAAAGGCTTCAACAACACACGTGCAAGAGCAACGTCGAGCTTAACCTTTGTCAAACCGATAGCAAGCACGAATCCACCGATGAAGAGCATGATTGTGGGGTTTGAGAAACAAGCCATAATGCTCTTGAATGGTACCAGACCCGCATTACCCTCAGGACGCAGGAAACTGAATGCACTTGTTGAGACGGTGAACAACATCACTGTAACAACAATCATTGATGTAACCCACGAAGGCATAGCCTCTGTAAGCCACATAAGAGCAGCAAACACGAACAAGGCAATGATGCGCTGGTGTACATCGGTAAGACCTTCAATGCCGAATGCGGTTGTAGGCAGCATAGCCACTACAATCGAAATTACAGCAATAAAGATAAACTTGATTACATTAAGAGAAAATTTTCTCTCTCTCTTGTGGGATTTGTTCTTCTGAAGCTTCTCAAGAACCTTGTATCCCGGGAAATTTTTAAACATAATTGGTTAATTATTAAATGAATATATTATCTTTAAACCTAATGTCACAAATTTTGCACAAAATTACAATCTATAAACCTTTTTTTACATTACACTTTTATTTGTTTTTACGATAGCTGCTATCGTTTTTATCCATAAAAAGAATATCGACGACATTATTAGGTATTTTTAAAAGCTTAATAGGCAAATTACAAATTTATTTACCTATTTTTGTACTTCGATTTAAATAAGGATATTTTATATTGGCGTAGTCAATATAGTTTGAATAATAAAAAATACTCACAAATGAAAGCATTTGTTTTTACAGGGCAAGGTTCGCAATTCAGCGGTATGGGAAAGGAGTTGTACGATAGCAACCCTGTCGCAAAAGAATATTTTGAAAAGGCAAACGATATTTTAGGTTTCCGTATTACCGATATAATGTTCAACGGCAGTGACGAAGAGTTGCGTCAGACAAAAGTCACACAGCCTGCAGTCTTCATCCATTCGGTTGTTACTGCCCTTTCGCTTGGTGATGAGTTCAACCCCGATATGGTCGCAGGTCATTCGCTTGGAGAGTTTTCGGCATTGACTGCGGCTGGAGCACTCACATTTGAAGATGGTCTGCGCCTTGTATATAAGCGTGCCATTGCAATGCAGAAAGCATGTGAAATGCAAAAATCCACAATGGCAGCCATTCTGGGGCTTGATGATGACACGGTAGAGAATATATGTAAAGAGGTTAACGATAGCGGAAAGATTGTTGTCGCAGCCAATTACAACTGCCCTGGGCAGATAGTAATTTCAGGAAGCATAGAGGGCGTTGAAGAGGCATGTGGCAAACTGAAAGAGGCTGGAGCAAAACGCGCATTGCCACTGAGTGTAAGCGGTGCATTTCATTCCCCCCTCATGCAACCGGCAAAAGAGGAACTCGAGGCGGCAATAAATGAAACCGAATTCATGGCTCCACGTTGCCCAGTATATCAAAATGTGGACGCACTCCCCTACACTTCGCCACAGGAAATAAAGGCTAACCTCATAGCACAATTGACATCACCGGTACGCTGGACTGCAACAATAAAGAAGATGATAGAAAATGGTGCAAGCGAATTCACAGAATGTGGTCCGGGCAATGTATTGCAAGGATTGATAAAGAAAATAGAGACAAGCATAAACGCATAAGAACATATAAAAACAAAAAGAGATGTCCAAAATCATAATATACCAGTTACTTCCAAGACTCTTTGGAAACAGCAACGCAAATTGCGTTTCAAACGGAACAATAGAACAGAACGGTTGTGGAAAATTCAATGACATTACCCCAAAAGCACTTCGTGCAATACGCAATACAGGTGCTACACACGTATGGTACACGGGTGTAATAGAACACACCACCCGTACCGACTACAGCAAGTACGGAATACCTACCGACCATCCCGCCATTGTAAAGGGAGAGGCAGGCTCACCATACGCAATAAAGGACTATTACGACAACGACCCGGACCTTGCAGTGAACGTAGAGAAACGTCGCGAAGAGTTCAAGGAACTTATCGACCGCACACACAAAGCCGGCCTAAAGGTTATTATGGACTTTATCCCCAACCATGTGGCACGTCACTACCATAGCGACTGTACCCCAAAAGGTACATACAGCTTTGGAGAACATGATGACAAGAATGTATTCTACGTAGGACACAACAATTTCTATTATCTCGGCAACAGTTCATACGGTTGTAACCTTGATGCCAAGGATTGCGCCGACGAGGAGTACAGCGAAACACCTTTACGTGCCACGGGAAACGACTGTTTCGGTTCACCGGGACGCAATGACTGGTACGACACCGTTAAATTGAACTACGGTATCGACTACCGCACCGGCAACCGTTGTTTCTCACCGGTACCCGACACATGGGTAAAGATGCTCAAGATTCTGAGATATTGGGCTGCAATGGGTGTTGATGGTTTCCGCTGTGACATGGTGGAGATGACACCCGTTGAATTCTGGCACTGGGCTGTAGCGAAGATAAAAGAAGAATTCCCCGGTATCATATTCATTGGAGAGATATATCAGCCACACATATACCGTTCATTCATAAAAGAGGGTCATTTCGATTATCTTTATGACAAAGTAGGACTTTACGACACCTTGCGTGCAGTAATGAACGGTCAGACATCGGCAAACGACATAAGCTATGCTTTGCAGAGCACATCGGACATTCGTGGCAACATGCTTACCTTCCTTGAGAACCACGACGAACAGCGCATCGCTTCCGACTTCTTCGCAGCAAAGGCAGAACGCGCTCTTGCGGCACTTATAGTATCAGCTACCACTGGAACAGAACCATTCATGCTATATGCAGGACAGGAGTTCGGTGAACGCGGAATGGACAAGGAGGGTTATAGCGGCGTTGACGGCAGAACAACAATATTTGATTATTGGAGTGTCGATACATTGCGTCGCTGGAAAGGCAACGGTGACTACTCGGGCGAACAACTCACAGAACAGGAAAAGAACCTGCAGGCATTCTATTCACATCTGCTCAATCTCTGCAACAAGGAAAAAGCTCTTGCAGAAGGTCTGTTCTATGGCATACAATATGCAAATCCACATAGCGAACAGTATGACAGC
>JAGBSZ010000095.1 GCA_017631585.1 Bacteroidaceae bacterium | reverse complement strand
GCCTCACGCTGTTGTTTGCGCTGCTCCTCGCGTTGCTTGTCCTTCTCTTCGCGCTCCTTACGCTTCTCTTCCTTGCTCTTTTTCTTTGGGCGTGTAGATTGGTTGATGGCTGAAAGGTCTATCTGACCCATAATCTTGAGCTTTGGAGCCTCTACCTCGTCAACTTGTGTGAGCTGTGCCTGTGGCTCTTTTTTAGCAGGAGCACTCTCTGCTTCTGCTTGAACCTCAACCTGTATCGGCTGTTCAACCACTTTCTTCTCTTCAACCTCCTTCTCGACAGGTTTTACCTCAGCCTCTATCTTTTCTTCGGGTTTAGCCTTAGGCTCTTCTTTCTTTGCCGGAGCCTCCTCTTTTTTCTTGGGCTGGCTCTTCTTGTTGAGAGCATCAAGGTCGATGTGTCCTCTTACCTTTAAGGTGAATTCCTCTTTTTTCTTTGGCTCTTCGGCAACAATAGTTGCTTTAGGCTCTTCTGCAACCTTTGGCTCTGGAGCTTTTTCTACGGGCTTCTCTTCAACAACGGGTGTGGCTTTTGGCTTTTCTTTGTTCTGACGCTCCTTTGTGAAGTTGTCCGACTGCATACGGGCTTTCTTGTCCGCGCTGAACTCCTCTATAAGCATATTGTAACCATCTTCGGGCACTACAGCATTAGGGTCTTCCTTTATCTCAAAACCCTTCTTCTGCAGAAACTCCACGATGGTTGATAGTCCAAGGTTGAGTTCTTTCTGTACTTTATTTAATCTTATCTTCATTATCAATACATTCTTTTGGGATTATTCTTCGTCCTCGAACTCTGCTTTCAGCACTTCGATAACGTGGTCAACAGTATCCTCCTCAAGGTCAGCCTTTTCAATAAGTACCTGACGTGGAGCGTTCAAGACAGCCTTAGCTGTGTCATATCCAATGTTCTTGATAGCCTCAATTACCCATTCTTCGATTTCGTCTGCAAACTCGTCAAGGTAGATGTCATCCTCTTGCTGAGCATCGATTTCACGATAAACGTTGATTGTGTATTCTGTAATCATGCTGGCAAGCTTGATATTCAAACCATCCTTACCGATAGCAAGTGATACTTCCTCTTTCTTGAGGTTTACATCCGCAACGCGTTTCTCTTCGTCGAGTGTAATGTCCTGAATCTTTGCAGGGCTCAATGCGCGTTTGATGAACAGCTCTATGTTTGATGTGAATGGAATAACGTCAATATTCTCGTTGCGAAGCTCGCGAACGATACCATGGATACGTGAACCCTTTACACCTACGCATGCACCTACCGGGTCGATACGCTCGTCGTATGTCTCAACTGCAATCTTTGCGCGTTTGCCTGGGATGCGTGCAATCTTCTTGATTGTGATAAGACCATCATTGATTTCGGGCACCTCAAGTTCGAACAGACGCTGCAGGAACATTGGAGATGTACGGCTCAAAATGATTTTGGGGTTGTTGTTCTGGTTGTCAACGCGTGCAACTACAGCGCGTACGTTATCACCCTTGCGGTAGAAGTCGCTTGGAATCTGCTCGCTTTTAGGAAGGATAAGCTCGTTGCCTTCGTCATCGACAAGCAAAAGCTCCTTTTTCCAAATCTGATAAACCTCACCGCTTACAATCTGACCGACTTTCTCGCTGTATTTGTTGTAGAGGCTGTCCTTCTCAAGCTCCAGAATCTTTGAAGCAAGTGTCTGACGAAGGTTGAGGATTGCGCGACGACCGAACTCGGCAAAGTTTACGATTTCGCTGACTTCCTCACCCTCTTCGAATGTCTCGTCAATGAGCTGTGCCTCGCTCAAACCAATCTCGAAGTTGCTGTCTTTTACTTCATTGTCCGCAACAACGGTGCGACGACGCTGAATCTCAAAGTCACCACGGTCGGGGTTTACGATAACCGAATAGTTCTCGTCTGTACCGAAGATGTTTACGATTACTCTGCGGAAACTCTCTTCGAGTACGCTGATCATTGTTGTACGGTCGATGTTCTTCGACTCCTTGAATTCTTGAAATGTATCAAGAAGGCTGATTGTTTCTTCTTTCTTTGCCATTTTATTTGAAATTTATAATATACTTTGTGTATTTTACGTTGTCGTAAGCGAAGCGCAGCTCCTCTTCGACAATCTGAGGACGTTTTGCACCTTCAACCTTCTCCTTCTTGGTTATGGTTATTGCAAAATCGTTGTCGTTGGCATCTTTGAGAATGCCTTTTAGCTTCTTACCATCTTTTGTGAGCACTTCAACTTCAAGTCCGATGTGGTTCTTGTATTGTTGGATAACCTTGAATGGTTGTCCCAAACCTGCTGAACCTACTTCGAGTTCGTAATCATCAGCTTCACCGTTAAGACCGTTTTCGATGTGACGGCTCAATTCGGCGCAATCCTCAATCCACACTCCCTCGGAATGGTCAATTTCAACAGTGATTTTGTCGTCTTTGCTAATAACGACATCTACTAAAAAATACTCCTTGTCAGCGAGCCACTCGTTTGTCAAGTCGATTACTTGTTGTCTTTCAATCATATAGCTAAACTTGTGTTTTTTGTATGATGTGATAATATAGAAAAGAGGGGCTCTCGAGCCCCTCATCATCATCAATTCCAATGCAAAAATAATAACAAAAGCTATCATTTGCAAGTATTTTATGTTTTTTTCAAGATTTTGTGTTGTGCTTTTAATGTATTATCTTCGCGACAATAAAAAATCATGTTATGCGTACAAAAAAGAGCAGTAATTCCAATATGCGCTTTCTTTTCGGAAGTGTGTTTTTCTTTGCAACAATAATCTTGTCGGTGCTTATGTTTACATATTATGCCATGCGTGAGGCATGGCGTAAGTCTCCTGACAGGGATTTTGTATATACCGTCAGTTTTTCACAGGATTTTGCGGGACGTAACTATTCTGTATATCTCGATGACAGTTTGCTCTATCTTGGCAATCCATTCAATTCGGATACAGTGATTCGTGTCAAGCGTTATGTAACGGAAGAACGGGTAAATGTGGCAGGAATAGATACGGTGATAAAAGTGCCTCATTTTACCTCATCTTCGTCGCTCTTTGTTGTGGACGGCGAAACGAATGTCCCGACAATTGTCAATGTAAGGGAGTATAACAATATTCATCTCAAACTGAAAAATAGCAAAGTTGAAACTGAAATGCAGTAAAAAAAACAAATAATCCCGCAGTGCTCTGCGGGATTATTTGTTTTTTACTCAAGGTTATTTTTAGATTTCAGCAATAACCTCAACCTCTACAAGAACATTCTTGGGGAGTGTCTTTACGGCTACGCATGAACGTGCTGGTTTGCTTGTGAAATATTCTGCATATACTGCATTGAATGCCACGAAGTCTGCCATGTCGCTGAGGAAGCATGTTGTCTTGATTACTTTGTCGAATGATGTACCTGCCTCAGCAAGAACTGCTGCAAGGTTCTTCATTACCTGTGTTGCCTGGTCTGTGATACCTTCTGCCTCAACATTGCCTGTTGCAGGGTTGATGGGTATCTGACCTGATGTGAACAACATGTTACCACATTTGATTGCCTGTGAGTATGGGCCGATAGCCTCAGGCGCGTTGCTTGTATAAACTTTTTCCAACATAGTTTTATATTTTATAAGTTATTGGTTTTTGATTTATTAATCCCAAATCTTAAGACCAGCATTCTTCAATGCCTCTTTGATTCTGTTTGTGTGTTCAAAGTTACGTGTTTCAAGGGTTATGCGTATAAAGCATCCGTTGATGTCGGTATTTGCATTTGTACGTTCGTGGTGAACACCTATTACGTTACCGCCATGTTCTGCAATTATACGTGAAACGAGCAATAGCTGACCTGGTTTGTCAAGAAGCTCCACTTTGAGCAGTGCGCTGCGTCCTGCTGTCATCAAACCGCGCTTGATAACTCTGTCGAGAATGTTTACGTCGATGTTACCTCCTGAAACGATACATACTACATTCTTGCCTTCGATGGGCACTTTGTCGAACATTGCTGCTGCAACGGCAACGGCTCCGGCACCTTCTGTAATCAGTTTCTGCTGCTCAAGCATTGAAAGGATTGCTGAAGATACTTCATCGTCGGTTACAGTTACAATTCCGTCAACGTATTGGCTACAGAAGTTGAATGTATTTTGTCCTGGTTCCTTTACGGCGATACCGTCTGCAATTGTTGATACTCCGGGCAAACGCTCAATCTTTTTGTGGTCAATTGAATTCTTCATGCTTGGTGCTCCGGCTGCCTGAACTCCATATACCTTTATCTTTGGATTGAGAGACTTTATTGCAAAGGCGATACCTGAAATGAGTCCACCGCCACCGATTGGAACAATTACTGCATCAATATCTTTTTTCTGCTCAATCAATTCCAGCGCGATGGTACCTTGTCCGGCTATTACGTCGATATCATCAAATGGGTGAATGAATGTATAGCCGTGTTCGTCGCGTAGCTCAATAGCGCGTTTGTATGCATCGTCATATACACCTTCTACAAGGCAGATGTCTGCACCGTAGTTCTTTGTTGCTTCCACTTTTGAGATTGGAGCACCATCGGGAAGACAGATAATTGACTTGATTCCGTTCTTTGTAGCTGCCAAAGCGACACCCTGTGCGTGGTTGCCGGCAGAACAAGCGATAACGCCTTTTGCTTTCTCCTCTTCGGACAACTGTGAAATTTTGTAGTACGAACCGCGTACCTTGAACGAGCCTGTCAACTGCAGGTTTTCTGGCTTCAGGTATATGTTGCACTTTTTGTTGATGTTTGGAGCATGAATAAGCTCTGTACGGCGTATGACGTCTTTCAGTACATACGATGCGTGATAGATTTTGTCAAGTGTGAGCATGATTGTGATAAGTTTATTCGCAAAAGTACAACTAATTTTAAATAGTTCGATAATAATGTTCAATAAAAATGGCGCTGTTTTAAGAAAAATATCTATATTTGCGACGGATAACGGTGTGGCACAGACTGCGAGCCTGTGTCAGTAATAGGGAATCCGGTTAAAATCCGGAGCTATACCCGTAGCTGTAAGTTCTTATAAATCTGTGATATTCTTTAGCCACTGCTCTTTTGCGGGAAGGCATCACTGAGTAACAAGCCAGAAAACCTGCCTTATCTGTTTTGTATTATAAAAAGCCTCGGGTAAAGGTTTTTATAAGTTTATTTTTTATGTTACGTTATTTTTATTGTAATAAGGTGGGCTTTATATGCCTGTTCTTGTTTGTGTATGCTGTATCATCGGCTCAAGTTGTCGATTCCGTGGCTTACAACCAGTTGCTTGAATTGGAGGTGGTCTCTTCGGCAAAGCCTTCGTCGGCATCCTCATCATCGCCATTGCAGGTTATGGATGATGATGATTTTTTGCGTATAGGGGCGTTGTCGCTATCTGATGCCGTCAAAAGAATGACAGGCGTTGATGTTCGTGATTATGGTGGTGTCGGGGGGCTTAAAAGTGTTTCCGTACGTGGGTTGGGAGCAAAGCATACGGCAGTGAGCTATGACGGTATAGTTCTTTCTGACGCACAGAGCGGGCAGGTGGATATAGGGCGTTTGTCGCTTGGAAATGTGGGGATGCTTTCATTGTCAATGGGTGGTGAGGATGATATTTTCAAGAGTGCTACTGAGCATGCTTCTGCATCGTTGCTTTCGCTGCATGCCTTGCGCCCATCTAAAACGCATTCTTATGTTTCTGTTCGTGCCGGCTCATTCGGTTATGTTGATGCAACATTGCACCACGATCGTTGCTTCAAGAAATCATGGTCTGCTTCTCTGCATGGAAATTACATGCGTAGCGACGGAATGTATCCATTCATTCTTGTGAACGGAGAAAATGAAACTCTCGAAAAACGTCGTGACAGTGATATTCAATCGTTTAATGTTGAAGGCAATTTGTTCGGGCGAATTGCGGGTGGTGATTTGAATGTGAAAATAAGCATGTATGATTCGGAGCGCGGTCTGCCCGGAGCTGTCAATTTATACAATAAGGAGAATCGTGAACGTCTTTGGGATAACAATCTATATGCCCAAGCATGCTATGATGTTCCGCTGAACAGATTTTTTCAGTTAAAGGCACGTCTGAAATACGATTATAACTATTCAAAATACAGGGAAATAAACAAGAATTATTTCTCAGGAAAACAGACAGATACCAATGAGAAAAATGAGTGTTATGCCTCGTTGGGTGTGAAATGTGAGCCGTTGTTGGGATTGTCGTTTGCCTTGACGTCGGATGTTGCATATTCTACCTTGTATAATAATTTTGAAGGTGGCAAAAATCCTCGTCGCATAAGTTCTATATCTGTTTTTGCAGCAAAATATAATGTAGCCGATTTTACTGTTACAGCAACTCTTTTGGGTACATATATGGCTGATGAAGTAAAAGTTGGCGTTACACCGGAACCGTATAAACGACTCTCGCCCTCTCTTGCTTTGATGTATCAGCCGATAGCCTCTTTTCCTTTGCGTTTGCGAGCATCGTACAAGGATACTTATCGGGTACCTACGTTTGCCGACCTTTATTATCTGCGCTTGGGAAATGTCGGACTTAAACCTGAAAAGGCATCACAATTCAATTTTGGTCTCATTTGGAATGAGTCTTTCGGCAGGGTAGTGAAGTATGCTTCTGTTGTCGTGGATGGTTACTATAATAAAGTGAAAGATAAGATTGTGGCGCTGCCTACAATGTATGTGTGGCGTATGATGAATTTTGGTGAAGCGGAGATTGCCGGTGTTGATGCCAATGTGCAGGCTGAACTTGCCATGTCGCGGAAAGTATCTCTCTTGCTCGATGCCGGATATTCTTATCAGTATGCAGTGGATGTTACCGATCCTTCGGCAAAGAACTATCGTCATCAGATTCCATACACTCCGCGTAATTCGGGAAAGTTCACCCTTTCTGTTCTTAACCCGTATGTTAATGTCTCGTATATCTTTACTGCGGTGGGGGAGAGGTATATGTTGCCACAGAATACTACGCGCAACAGAATAGACGGATATTTGGAACATTCTTTGTCAATGAACAGGGATTTTGATTTTCAGGCTTGCTCTTTACGTCTGCAAGGAGAACTTTTGAATATCGGAAACAGACAGTATGAGATTATACGTTACTATCCGATGCCACGATTTTCGTGGCGGTTGTCTGCACGTTTGAATTTTTGATTCCTAATATTATTAACAATTAAAATTTTTAGTATGAAGTTGGTTCTTAGATTATTCTTGGTGATTTTGTCTGCTGCATTTCTTGTGGCTTGTGAACCAAGTGATAATGATTCTTATTCCGGTGATACAAAGGGAGTTGATGGCGTTTTTTATGTCCTTAACTCAGGCGATTGGAAAAGTAATAACTCCTCGCTAACAAGATATGATGGTGGTAGCGGTAAGGTTGAGCAGTTCTTTTTTGAAGTGCAGAACGGTCGCATGCTTGGCAATACAGCCAACGATATTGTCGTTTCTGGTTCAAAAATGTATATCGCTGTTGCCGGGGAATCTACAATCGAGGTGACCGACTTGAATGCAAAATCAATCAAGCAGATAAAGTGCGAAGCACAACCTCGTTACATGACTGTTTATGGTGCTAATGTGTATGTGTCTTATTATAACGGTTATGTGGCACGTCTTGATACTGTGTCTTTGGAGGTTAATGCAACCGTGAAGGTTGGTCGCAATCCGGAGCAGTTGGCTGCTTTCGGCGGTAAATTGTATGTTGCCAATTCTGGTGGATTGGACTATGCTACCGAGTTAGGCTATGACAGAACCGTGTCGGTGATAGATATTGAATCTTTCAATGAAGTCAACAAAATAGATGTAGTTCTCAATCCTTCTGTTGTGGTTGCCGCAGAGAATGGTGTTTATGTGGCATCTTATGGTAATTACGCTGACGTGCCAAGTACTTTGCAATATATCGATGCTCAAGGTGGTGTATCGGTAGTCGAGAAATGTAGAAACATGACAGAATTCTGTTATTCTTCCGGAGCTCTTTACGGATTCTTCTCTCAGTACGATGAGAATTGGAATGCAACTATTACATATATGTCATACAATACCAAGAATGGTGATGTCGATGCTCCATGGATAAAAGAAAAGGAATTGCCCGTTCCGTATAAGGTTTCTTCGGTTGGCGGTTATGTATGCGTAACATCTTCTGATTACGTAAGTGATGGTGATGTTTATTTTTATGATACAGATGGAGCTTTGGTCGAAAAAATATCAGCCGGGCTTAATCCTGTTAAAGTTGTAAAGGTAAATTAAGCTATACCTTATTATATATAATAGGAAAGCAGAAAAAAACACTGCTTTCCTATATTTTTTTATTTTTCTTGAAAAAAAATGGAAAAAAATCTTGTTTTTAAAAAATAATTACTACTTTAGCCGTGCGATAGGTAGTTGATTTGTTTTGGCACTTATATTTGCCATTTCAAAAACAGCAATTCTATTAGTGTTTTTTTTGTTGGATTTAGTCCTGTAAATAGCTTGATTGCACATATTTTACCTGTGTGCTTAATTTTTTCTCGACTTTTTTCAAAAAAAATCTCCAAATAGTTTGCAGATATAAAAAATAGTACTACCTTTGCACTCGCTTTCGGGAAGCAACGCGGTAACGCG
>JAGBSZ010000094.1 GCA_017631585.1 Bacteroidaceae bacterium | reverse complement strand
TAGCCTCTGCGTTAGCAGCAGCCTCTGCCTCAGCCTTTGCAAGAGCCTCAGCTGCCTTCTTCTCGGCAACCTTCTTTGCAATAGCTGCGTTTACCTCTTTCTCTGCCTCCAAACGTGCCTTCTTCTCGTCACGCTTAGCCTGCTCCTCGGCGCTCTTCACACCGTTGAGTGAGCTTGTCTTAGCTGTCTTCCAAGCATCGAATTTTGCCTGAGCAGCAGCCTCGTCAAATGCACCCTTCTTAACACCGCCCTGGAGGTGTTTCATCATGTAAACGCCCTCGCGAGAAAGAATGTTACGAACGGTGTCAGTTGGGATAGCACCGTTGTTTACCCACCACAAAGCACGCTCGAAGTTGATTTCAACTGAAGCAGGGTTTGTGTTAGGATTGTAAGTACCGATCTTCTCAGTAAACTTTCCATCACGTGGAGCTCTCGAATCTGCAATCACGATAGAGTAGAATGCGTAGTGCTTACGGCCTCTTCTCTGAAGTCTGATTTTTGTTGCCATTTTTTTGTTTGTTTTTTAATGGTTAATGATTTGAGTTATCCTATAACTCGTATAGGCGGTGCAAAGGTAATACTTTTTTGTGTAACAAACTCGTTTTGTGGTAATTATTTTTAAAACTTTCTGAAAACAACAGGTGAAATCTTTTGTTTGTTAAAAATGTTTAAATCGTAAGGGTAAAGTATGTTGTTTATGTTGCAAAGGGGTGTCTCCTGATGTTAATTTAGCAGAGTAACTTTAAATATTACTGCTATGTCCTGGTCCCGAAATTTTATTGGTTATTTGGAAAAAGTTAATGATTGGTTCGCAGCAACGCTAAAGGATAATGATAAGAATTCAATATATTACAGGTGGGAATACCTCTCATTATATGAGAATGAGGAGGTTCTTGAAAACGAAACATTCGCAAGACGCTTGTTATTTACGGGTGAGTATGTGTATATAGACAAGAACAATCAGGATGAGTATGCCGATGAAACGGATCGCAATGAAGCATTTAAAGATTTTGCTGAGGCATACCATGCATTCTGCAAATTGGAGCAAAGTGGCAGGATGAATGCAGAACAACGCATACAGGCATGTAAAAGCCTTATTGTGATATTCAACAAGCAATACTTCTCAATACCTGAAACGGGGAGCAAGACATTTATAAACGACTACCCCAAATTCTTTAGAGTGGTGCAGCTGTTGCTTGAATGCAACGTACATATATTAATAAAAGCTGACCTGTACAGACAGATCAGCATGTTTAAAAAGTGCATCGAGCTTTTGAACTACGCATATTTAAAGACAGACTGCGAGCGCGAGTTGTGTGATGAGATACGTTACAGAGCTTGTGAAAATATCCGTCATCCGTTCATGCTCAATGATGTTGTCAACCTCAGAAATTTGAATGTTGACAATACTCTTAATTGGTTCTTTGATGTACGCTACTTTTCTTTTCGTTCTTGTTTAACGTCTTATTTTAGGTCATTGCCAAATATCAATTTTCCGAATTGTTCGGGACGATGAAAGCTCGGTGATTCCCATTCGATTGCATTCCACGAAAGGAAATGCGGTGTGGGCAGTTCATCGCCACACTTGTAGAAGTTGGCAGTCATTGTTTTCCCATCGAAGCTCTCTACACCGCTACGGAACAGGGCTGTCGCCGGTATCACCTCTATAACACTCCATGAATGTTCGCCTTTGCGCAAAGCAAACGGTTCTGTGCCAAGGGAGGGTGTGCGCTTGACGCTGTCGAGCACCTCTTTGCTTGCCGGTTCCTTAGGAGCATCTGCCGGATGCCATGCAAGCAGGAGCTTGCCGGTGCATGTGCATTCGAAATTATAATAGTCGAGATTGCCTTCGGGCGAAACAAAGAATTCCACGCAAGGGTCGGTCCATGTACGTCCCTGGTCCTCAGTTACATTTGCCTGTATGTCGTTTTCGGTTACGTCGAACCTGATATACAGGTTCTTGCCGTCGTGGAACAGCTTGAATGTTGCTTTTGGTGTATAAGGATATTCCTCGCGCCAGTTGCAACAGTCAATGGCATGTTCTTGCAGGTTTGCGAATATCTCGTCTATGTTGTTTGCAGGGATGATTTTAGGTACTTCTATTGTTTTCATGGTTCTTTTAATTTTTCTTACCCTGCGAAGATATATTAAAATTGTGATTTTTGCTTGAAAAACAGTTTTTTTTACTTTTTTTTGCTGTTGCCTGTAACAAACAGCCTTTTCATTCGTCTATAGATTGAGAAGTAACAACACAAACAGGATAAAGTGACACACGCAGAATTCAAAAAACGGTTCATGCCGTTGCAACAGAAATTGTATCGCGAAGCATACAGGATGCTTTGCGACCAATTTGAGGCAGAGGATGCTGTGCAGAATCTTTATCTCCGTTTGTGGGAACAGAGGGAACAACTCGACACTCTTATAACTCCCGAAGCCTATTGTTTGAAAATGTTGCGTAATATATGCATCGACCGTTGGAGAGTCATCAGGCAACGCGATGAAGGGACATTGGATGATGAGATGCTTGTTGCCGATGCTCCGCCTGACAACGACACAAAGGATTTTATAGAACATTTCCTTGCCGTTCTTCCCAAAGAGCATCGTCGGGTGATGCAAATGCATATGCAGGGAATGCCATACGATGAGATAGCAGCGTTGGTCGGGTTGTCCGAAGGAAATATAAGAGTGATTATATCACGCATAAGAAAGAGATTCAGAGATAGTTTTTATAAATAAAGGAGTTTGATTATGGAAGAGAAAGAACTTAAAATAATGATAGAACGCTTCTTCGATGCGGAACTGACCGTTGACGAGGAACGCGCTCTGTGCCGTTATCTTCGCGACAACGATGTTCCTGCCGAACTCCGCAAGGATAAGGATGCTGTTATAGAATTGTATAATGAGCCTGCCGACGTACAATTGCCCGTCGGTGCCATGGAACGTCTTGAGGCTTTAATTGATAGACTTGAGCCACAGCAGGAGCAATGTATCACAGACAGTGCCGTTGCTGTGGAAAAGAAAAAGAGACTGTTGAAGATTCCCCGTTATGCAGCAGTTACAGCAACGGCTGTGGCAATGGTTGTTATGGCTTATATATTTATTCCGTCCGAAAATCTATCTTCGCCGGAATCAACGGAAGAGCTCATGACCGAAATCTACGAAGAAGATACATTCGACAATCCCGAAGATGCCATGCAGTGCCTGAAAATGGTTTTAGGAGATATGCAACAGGCGGCAATTATAGCGCATGCAAATACAAAAAATATAAGTGCCATTCTTGAAATGTCGGCAATAATGTGTAACAAACAATAAAAATTGCAACCATGAAACGCAATATATTGATATTAATAATGATGCTCATGCTCCCCTTGGGGATGATGAAAGCGCAAGGTCTCACGTATGATGAGTGTAAAGAGCATATTGCACGAATTGAGGAATATGGCGCCAAAGGATATGGAATTTCCGAGTCGCATATAAGGAGTATAGCAAGAGCAAAGATAAAAGAGGTTGATTATGCTTATATCTCAACCAACATGTTCAGGCAGATGTTCAGCATGATTGACGGTTCTGTTGAAATCAATGGGAATTTCATTGGCTCGCTAAAGAGCATACGTCGCTTTGCGAGTACCGGCAAGAACGGATACGAGAAGTTGAAGGCATATATGTTCCCATTCTTTGATGAACAGATTTTTGACATGGAGATTATGATGTTGAACAGAAATGGCGAGATGCTTTCCATGGTATATAGCGACGACAAGAACCTGCTTGTAATAAACGATGACGGCAATACGGAACTCATAGTGGTATATATCGCAGGCATGTCGTATGATATGTTCCTGAAGATACAGAATGTCAGTGGTGGAATAAGACTAAACTTCTAATTAATTTTATTTGTGATATGAAAAGAATAATATATCTGTTGCCTGTGTTGTGCTTGTTTTCTGTTTTTACTTATGCGCAACAAACTATCAACAGTAACCTGGAAAACTTCATCAAGGAGATAAAAGCTCTTGAAAGCGAGCATGTAAGCTGTGAAATACAAGGTTTTGATTCATTTATAAATGAAAATATCGGCTACGGGCTTGATAACGGAAATTCGGGATCGGACATTATAAGATTGGTTGATAATCTGAACAATCTGGAATGGCTATTTCTTGTTGTCCAGTCAGACGACCGCGAGGGATATAATATGATATATGATGTTCTCGACAAATACGATGTGATGGAAGCCGAGGAAGTTTTCGGCATACCGCTTGCGGTAAATACAAGAGAAAACGGTCATCAGAGTACAATTTATCTTGATGAAAACAACAGCCTGATTGTAATTGAATCTGATTTTGAAATCAGATTGATATATACGAATTGCAATATAGTCAACGTACTCACTCATGCTATGAGAATGCTTGCAATGGGCTTGGATGATTATCTTGGTGAGTTTGTCAATAACAGCTATGAGACTTTGACTCACGTTGGAGAGATTTGGGAAACAGAAAATGAATCGACTGAAGAAAAGCAGCAGGGGAGTGACTACGATTTCTTCAACATGATCAGATTGAAGCGCAAACTACAATATGCCGACGTGGTGGAACTTATTACCCCTGAAGATGTAGCTGAACAATATATGATAAAAAACTTTCCAAAGGAGAAGTGGCTCTTGAAAGGTTATCCTGAAAATGTAAAGGAGATATACAAACAGAAATACCCGGGCGGAACACCTGCCATTCTCTATGCGGTTGCAAACGGCAGAACTGCATACAAAAGGATGACAGAAGAGTTCGATTTTTTGTTCAATCTTGCTCTTAATGGCGAATACAACGGCTTTAAGGTTGTTCAGCAGAGCAAGCGCAACGGAAGACGTTACGTGCAATTGTATGGCAAGGAGAGCAGCATGGTGACTGTTGTCGATCTCCCTGAAAAGAATTGTTGTAAATTGCTTGTAAATATAGGCAGTGGCGAGGAATTTGCCAAAGCATTGAATATCTTCACTATAAATGAGGAGACGGACAATATATGCAGAAAGTGTATAATCACCATAGATGAAAAAGGCATGGATATACGTATGCCCGACAACACTGCAGACGAAACCCAAAGCAACGGGTTGCGTTTCAATTTCAGATTAAAAGAGATGTTTTTAAAGTAATAATAGAGTCATGAAAAAACTATTTGCACTATGCCTTTTAGCAGTGGCAGTATCAGCTCTGCAGGCACAGACGACAACCGCACTGGTAACATACGAAGGCGGATATTTCGTAAAGAACGGCAAAAAGTGGACCGAGTATCGCCCGGCACACAAGACAGGAGCATGGAGTAAGTACAAACAATATGGCGAGGATGATACATTCTATTACATGAAGAACAAGAAGTGTTATCTTTCAATCCCCAAGCTCTACAAAGACAAGATTTACATCGACCGCGACAAAGGAAAAAAGAATTGGGAGGTTGTGTATAATACTCTGAGCGTGCATCAGCGTTGCCCCGACACAGAAGGGTTGTTCTACAGTTACCGCAACCATCGCAAGGAGCACGGCGAGTATGACGGGTACTTCGTACGCAAGAATCTTGTGTGGCAGGAGTTCCGTCCACGAATGAAAAGCGGCGTGTGGGCTGAATTCAAACAGATAGACGAGAATAACGAATACTTTATCCTTGCAAGCGCGCACAACAATGTATATATTCCCAAGACAACCGACAACGACATCATCATCTACAAGACAGACAATAATGATTGGCGTGGCGGTTATGCCATACAGGCAATATATGACAGGTCGGCAGCTTACGACTACAATTTCTATTATGAGAACTCGGAGAAAGGTGGCAAGGCTGCTGTTCCTACAAAACAGTGCCGTATAAGCTTCGACCGCAAGGGAAACATACAGCTATCATACAACGGTAAGTTCCACGACCTTAACTATCAGGAGATTGAACTTGTAAGCTATGAGGGAAAGAGTGCAGTGAAGATAACCATTGACTCAAAGAACAGGATTCTGTTGATCTCGTCACATCGTGCCGTTGTCGATTGCAGAATTTTGGGAAAGAAAATGTTCTTCATCAACGGAGACAACGGAAAGGCATTCACCGAAGTCAAGGACCTGCTCGAATATGATGCTTTTGAAGTTATATGAGAACGACCCATAAGTAAAAATTGGGTCGTTCTCATATTGAGAGGTTGTATAAAAAGAGCTATTTTAAGGCTTGCGAAGCCCGAAAAAGCGCAGTTTACTAAGCGTAAATGAGCATTTTGAGGGCGAGTGTAACGACAAAAGAGCCTTTTTAGTCAGCCTCATAAAGAATTTTTTCCCTCTACCACTACAACCCTCTCACCACTGAATATATTCAGATTAAGGTTCTCCATAATCCTTTTTATAGCGAGTTGTGCCTTGACAGAGTTTCCGGCTTCGTCTATTGGCGGCGCAAATGCGGCGATACCGAAAATGCCGGGAAGTACACCAATGATACCGCCGCCTACGCCTGACTTTGCCGGTATTCCCGCGCTGAACATCCAGTCACCCGTATATTCATACATACCCACCGATGCCATCAGTGATACGGCTTTTGCAGCTTGGCGTTTTGGGAACACCTCTTTTTTTGTCACAGGGTTATATCCGCCGCAGGCAATGGTTGCTGCCATTATGGAGAGCTGTCTTGCAGTTACGCCGAGCGAGCATTGTCGCGTGTATAAGTCGAGCGCAATGTCAGGCTCGTCGTATATGCGGTTGTAGCTCTTCAGTAACCAGGCAATAGAGCGGTTCCTATGGTTGCTGAAACTTTCCGACTCATATAATTCATCTATCAGCGGTGTCTCGCTTCCACAAAGCTCGGCAATATAATTCTTTATAGCCTCCCACTTCCCGCGGCTGTTTCCTACCGGGCGCACCATGCTCACGGCGGATATAGCTCCTGCATTTACCAAAGGGGTAGAAGGATGCTCGTTCTCGAGCAGTATCGCGAGAATGGAATTGAACGGCATGCCGGTGGCATCGGCTCCAATCATTTTCATGACAGTCTCTCCACCATAATCCCTAAGTATGAGTATTGCTGTCGCAACCTTGGATATTGACTCCATGCCAAAGCGGTAGTCACAATCGCCAACACTCAATATCTCACCGTCAGGCAGACACACCGAAATTCCGAACAGGTTGCTGTCAATATTGGCAAGATAAGGGATATAATCGGCATTCTTGCCGCCATTGTTATCCTTCAAGCCTATATAAGCTTCATGAACGGCAATCTTCAACTCCTCACGCGTAATCCTTCTATCCTTATTCATAATCTTCGTTTTTATTATTTTCCTGTATGGGTATAAACAGTTCCTTTCACCTTTACCTTGCTCTCTATGCTCAAGCGCGAAGTGGTGGGGTACTGCAACTTGTCAAGCTCGGCAACAGCATTGGCAATGTCGCCCAACAATTGGTCTGCCATGTCACGGCTGAATCCCTGACGTACCACAATACGCATGACAATAGTCTCTTCGAGCTTTGCAGGCAATGTATATGCAGGCACCATCCAACCGTTCTGCTTGAGTTTATCCTGCAAATCATAGAGAGTCCATTTACACTGCTTTGAGTACTCCTTCTTCATCTCCCAGATAAACAGAGGATTAGTAACTTCCGCGCTGTAGTTCTTGAAAGGCTTCATCTTGCCAATCTCGGCATGCAGATATTTGGCAATCTCCATTGAATTGTGCTGTATTGCCTTGTAGCCTTCGAATCCCAAACGAATGAACTGATAATACTGTCCAAGAATCTGTGCCGCAGGACGAGAGAAGTTCAATCCCACCTGAGTCACCTCGGCACCAAGATAGTTGACACTGAACGACATGCTCTCCGGCAAGAATTTCTTGTCCTTCCAGATTACCCAGCCAAATCCCGGATATACAAGACCATACTTATGACCGCTGGTACTTATTGAAAGAACCCATTTGAGACGGAAATCCCATTCCAACGAAGGGTTAATGAACGGAAGGATAAAACCGCCCGATGCCGCATCCACATGGATAGGAATGTCATAGCCCGTCTTTTTGTTGTATTCCTCAAGAGCGTCGTTGAGAGCCTTCACATCATCGTTAAGACCGGTCCATGTCACACCCATGATAGGAACCACACATATAGTATTCTCGTCACACATGGCAATAGCCTCCTGTGGGCAAAGTGTAAGTTTTTCGGCTGTGAGAGGCACAACACGCATCTCAATTTGCCATAGCTGGGCAAACTTCTCCCACACCACCTGATAAGCCGACGAAATTACAAAGTTAGGCTTGTCACAAGGCTTGCCGGCATCCTTACGACGTTTCTTCCAGCGTTGCCATGCCGCCACGCCACCAAGCATACATGCCTCGCTCGAACCAATACCCAACGCACCGGCTTTCCATTTAGCCTGTTCCGGGCTGTTCCAAAGATTAGCGATTATATTGATGCACTTTGCACACATCACAGCTATACGAGGATATTCAGTCTCATCGATATAGTTTATTGCAATGGCTTCGTTCATCAGCTTGGTGGCGTACTTATCCATATATGTAGTTACGAACGTTGCCAAATTAAGACGCGGAT
>JAGBSZ010000093.1 GCA_017631585.1 Bacteroidaceae bacterium | reverse complement strand
GGCAAGCAAAAGGAGGCTGGAGCAGTACTCAAGAATGCGCTGTTCACCAACGGGGTGATGGCATTCGTCATAATTGCAGTGATGGGAGTTGTTTATATTAACATCGACCGCCTTGGGCAGCCCGAGGAGCTGATGCCGTTGATACGCCCTTATTATGTTGTGCTATTGCTGTCATTGCCTTTTGCAATGCTCTTCAATGCGTTCAAACAATTTATCGACAGCATAACAGACACTAAGACCGCTATGTGGATTATGCTCTCGGGCAACATTGTAAACATAGTGGGTAACTACATACTTATCTTTGGCAAATGCGGACTGCCTGAGCTGGGACTGCTAGGAGCGGGAATAGCTACGGTGCTGTCGCGCATGGCGATGCTTGCCCTGGCTTTAGGGGTGTTCCTTAGATGCGAACGCTACCGCACATATATGCATGGTTTCTTTGGCGGAAAGGTAACTGCAGAGGAACAGAAAAGACTCAACAAATTGGGACTGCCTGTAGCCATGCAGATGGGAATGGAAACGGCATCGTTCAGCCTTGCCACTATCATGGTGGGCTGGCTTGGTACAAATGCTCTTGCGGCGCATCAGATAATGTGTACCGTAGGACAGTTGGGATTCATGATGTACTATGGCATGGCGGCGGCAGTGGCTGTAAAAGTAAGCAACTACAACGGCACGGGAAACATGGCTGATATTCGCCGCTCGGCAAATGCAGGATTCAAGATAATAGTGGTGATGGCTATAATTGCGTCGCTGACGGTGTGGCTGATACGTAACCGCATGGGATTTTTATTCACCGACAACAGGGATGTTGCACTGCTTGTGACACAGCTTGCCGTGCCATTCATACTGTATCAGATTGGTGACGGTTTGCAATGCAACTTCTCCAATGCACTGCGAGGCATTGCCGATGTAAAGCCGGTGATGCGATATGCCTTCATTGCATACTTTTTGATTTCACTGCCGGTGGGTTATATATTCGCCTTTACACTCGACCTGGGACTGACGGGTATATGGCTGTCGTTCCCCTTTGGACTGACAACAGCCGGAGTGATGTTCTACCTGCGATTTATGAAAAAGACTAAGATATAAAACATAAAATATGAACGATTACACAAAAATTGAGTTCAAGGTAACACCCAACGAGGAGGTGGCTACCGATGTGCTTGCGGCACTGCTTGCCGAAGTGGGTTTTGAGAGTTTTGTACCCAACGAAGAGGGGTTGGAGGCATACGTTCCGCACAACCTGTACGATGAGAGCAACATTACTGCAGTGGTCGAGAATTTTCCGCTTGAGGGATACACCATAACATACAACAGCGAGTTCATCGAAGGTGAGGACTGGAATGCAGAGTGGGAAAAGAACTATTTCCAGCCTATCGTACTCGGCGAGGAGTGTGTTATACACAGCACCTTCCACACCGATGTGCCTAAGGCGCGTTACGACATTCTCATTGACCCAAAGATGGCGTTCGGTACAGGATACCACCAGACCACATGCCACATGCTACGCGCAATTCTTGCAAGCGACATGAACGGCAAGAGCGTACTCGACATGGGCTGTGGCACTGCCCTGCTCGCCATACTCGCACGCAAGCACGGAGCAACGGATGTTGTAGCAATAGACATAGACGAATTTGCATACGAGAATGCCAAGGAGAATGTAGTATTGAACAACACACCCGACATTGAGGTGCGCCTTGGCGGTGCTGAAGCAATAAAGGAAGATGACTGTTTTGACTATGTGATTGCCAACATAAACCGCAGCATTCTGCTTGCAGATATGGTTAACTATGTGCGTTGCATGCACCCCGGCTCACAGATTTTCATAAGTGGCTTCTACACTGAGGATATGGATATACTTAAAGAAGAGGCTGCACGCCACGGATTGCGTTATATCGGCTACGCCGAGGACAACCGCTGGGCTATGATGAAGTTTGAGAAAGAGTAAAAAGCCCCACCCTAACCCTCCCCATAATGGAAAAAGCCCCACCCTAACCCTCCCCATAATGGGAGGGAATTAGATTGTTTAGGGTTTAGAGTTGTAGAGTTTAGAGTTTAGAGTTGTAGGGGCGTGGGTCTGCCCGCCCAAAAGAAAAAAAGAAAATAAACTGTCCCTATTAAGAGGGACATTGCGGGTGAGCAATGTTTGCGACGACGGGAAAATTCTTGCAAACGAATGCAGAGGCAAATTTATTTGCACTATGCTGAGTGCAGTTGAATTTGGATAAAATCAACTTTAGTTCCCCAAAGGAGTGCCGCAAGGTCTCAACGAAGTTGCGGAGGGAGATGAACTATAAAAACCGGGGGGGTCAAAAAAAACAAAAAACTGTCCCTCTTACAAAGAGGGACGAGCGAAGCGGAGGGAGATTCCAATAAATTCTATCTCCTCCGTCACTATGTGACACCTCCTCTTAGCAAAGAGGAGGATTTTATATAAATAAAACCATTTTGCTTGACCGTTTGTTATAAAACAAAAAATATGGAACAAAGCACTTTATACACCATTTGCGGATACGTGGCAAGCATAGGGCTTATACTCGGTTATCTTCCACAAGCCATTGAAACCATACGCACACGCAATACCGACGGCATTGCCTTGCCGACATTCCTGATGATGGCTGTGGGAGCTTTTGCCTTTATGTTGCAAGGATTGCTGCACAAGCCAAATATAATATGGTCCATGTTCATCACCAATGCCGTCACATGCCTGTGCAGCTGCATAGTCTTTGGCATAAAGATACATAACGATTATTTCAGAAAGAAATGACGTCAGAAAGAAAGCGGATATATCAGTACACACGAATAGGCTACTATCTGTCAACAACTTTCAAAAGAAAATGCCATAATTTATTGAAAAACCAATCGGTTAACACTTTTTAACCATACGGGGGGGGTAATTTTTTTCATTTGACTATCTTCGCATAAATTAATTGTATTTTAATTTACATTCAACAAAAATCACTCCTGTTTATTGAATTGTTGAGTCAAACAGATTTTTTTTGAAAAACTAATCATAAACTCTATGAAAAAAATTGTACTGACCCTATTTTCATTGCTCTTATTGGTTGCACAACCGATATTTGCACAACAGAGCATCAGCCTGAAATTCAACCGTACAGGCACAAATGCTGAAAGCGTAGCTGTACAGACTACCGATGAGAACGGTAATGCCATAAACGGCATGACGGTTAATTTTGCATCATCACACAATCTTAAGGGTACCGGCAGTGCTGTAACAAACGGCATACTATGCCCGGATGCGAACGGCAACACCAACCCGACAATCAACTTGACATTTACCATAAATGGTATTCCTGCCGGATTTGCCTTTGAAAAGGTTGCTCTCGATATCCATGCGTTGAACGGTTGTGGCTCATACCAGGCAAACGACGACAACAAACTTCGTCAATGGAATGTTGCAGCAACTGTAAACGATAATGTATTCGGCTCACTCGACAACATTGACATTGCTGCCGGGATTGGCGTATCAGGAAGTTCTGTACACCAGATTTGGGAGATTGCAAATGAGAAAACAGAGGCAAACGGTACTGTTACCGTGAAACTGACTATCACCAAAGGCACAACCAACGAAGGCTGTTTCTTTGGCTTGAGCGAGGTGCTGTTGACAAGCGACGGCGTTGAACCGGCTCCGGAGCCGGAACCTGAGCCCGAGCCCGAACCGGAGCCTGTAGAGGGAGAAGGCAAGGTTTATCTTATCTCATGGAAAAATACCGGTGCAAACTACATCACTGAGGAGAACGACCACCGTATGACCATTCAGGCAAAGAGCGTTACAAAGGCACAGTTCTGGATGTTTATCCCAACAGAGAACGAGAACTGCTACTATATCAAGAATACAGCAACAGGCCGTTACTTGGGCAGCTGCAACCTCAACCCGTCATCGGATTCAAAAATAACAACAGATACAGCACCTGTTGAATATTACGTTGGAAAGAGCAGCGCAAAATCAGGACAATGGTACTTGAGTTCCACCGATTGTGCCAACTACAACAACGAGAGCAATGGTCCTCGCGCATTGAACAAGGACGGTGCATCGGATTATGTAATCACTTGGGTTACACGACAGAACGGCACATACGATGATGGTTCATACTGGAAGCTCATTGAAACAGCCGACCTATATGAAATTTGCCCGTTCGATGCAAGCACAACCATTGGAAACATTGGCGCAAGCTACAACATGGAGACTCCGGACGGCAAGAACCTTACCTTTGCCGACAGCAAGGTTGCCCTTGCTTCGCCCGACAGCTTCGATGAGAATCAGGAGTGGTACTTTGTTGGTGCCGGCGACGGAACAGGCTACCAGGTGGCATCGGCAAGCGAGCCTGCTACCGTTGTAGGTATAAGCGATGGCAATATTGTTGCAGGCGAAGGTCTTGGCACAAAATGGAAAGTTAACAAAGGCAAAGTAAACGGTTATTATTATCTTACAAGCAACAAGGTTACACTAAAGGTGGATGGTGACAGCCTCTTCCGCTTCACACGTCTGCGCAGTGCATACACACGCAGCCTAAAGATTTACAATAACCCTTGCGGTGCAGTAGGCAACAACTACATCAAAAAAGCAGAAATTCATGGGGAAGGTGCTGTAGGCAACATCATATATGAGGCAAACAGCAAGCCCAGCAAATGGCATGTGATGTATGCCATTGACAAGGGCGAGGTTGCAAAGGGCAAGAAGTTCAACATCGACGTTACTCTTGCAAGCAGTGCAGCAAACAGCCTTACTGCAATTGCACACTTCGACTGGAACAGCGACGGTGTATTTGAGACAGCCGTTCCGCTCACATTGAACGGCACTGCAGGAAATGCTGAAGTTACTGTTCCTGAATGGGCTGCGGAGACAAAGACACGCATGCGTCTGCGAGTGAACAGCAACGGTCTTGACCTTGCCGAGGATGATGTACACGGATTCATCTATGACTTTAACATAACAGTTGTCCCTGCTACAGATGCACGTACTGTGGCATTGGGCGTAAATGCACGCAGCAGAGGTTCTGTTGAGTTGTCGGAGGTTGCAGATGCTTATGCTTACGGCACTACACTCACAGCCAAAGCGACTCCTAAGGGTGATGCACGCTTTGTTTGCTGGCGCGAAGAGGGTGTTGTTGTATCTACAGATGCGGAATACACATTCACCGTTGACCGCAACGTGAAGTTGGTGGCATACTTCAGCCCAAATACCCTGGCAACTGATGAAGACGAGGAGACATGCGTAAAGAATATGGCGCAGGAGGATGATATAACATTCGTGTTGCAAGGCAACCAAATTACAGCTACCGGCAACTGCAAAGTAACAGGCATGGCTCTGTACACTACCGACGCGGCTATTGTGGCAAGAAGCAACGGTAATGTCATAAATACTGCCAACATCAAGGAGGGCGTATATATCATTAGCGCCACAACCGAAAACGGATACAGGAACTGCAAGATTTATTTGAACAAATAAAAATACTAAATATGGACAAGAACAAATTATTTCTTTTCGGTTGCGGACTGCTCGCATCGGCAACTGTACAGGCACAGGAAGCTGAAAAACCGAATATCATATACATTATGTGTGACGACCTTGGCTATGCCGATGTAGGTTGCTACGGACAGCAGTACATAAGCACACCTAATCTCGACCGCATGGCAGCAGAGGGTATGATGTTTACACAGGCATACGCAGGAAGCCCTGTAAGTGCCCCCTCACGTGCATGTTTCATGACAGGACAGCACACCGGACACACCAAGGTGCGTGGCAACAAGGAGTATTGGCCTAACTCGGGTTGGGTTTACTATGGAAACAATCAGGAATACAAGGTTGCCGGACAGGAACCATACGACCCCAATCATGTAATCCTTCCTGAGATTATGAAGGAGAATGGCTATACTACAGGTATGTTCGGAAAGTGGGCTGGCGGATATGAAGGTTCGGAATCAACTCCTGACAAACGTGGCATCGACAGATACTACGGATACATCTGCCAATTCCAGGCTCACCTCTACTACCCTAACTTCCTAAACTCATACGACCGCGAAGCCGGTGACAAGGAGGTGAAGCGCGTGACCCTGGAGAACAACATCGGGCACGCGATGTATGGCGAGGACTACAAGAACCGCAAGGACTACTCGGCTGACCTTATCCACCGGGAGGCTATGAAGTGGATTGACAAACAGAGTGCAGACAAGCCTTTCTTTGGCATATTCACATATACATTGCCTCATGCAGAGCTTGCACAGCCCAACGACTCTATCCTGCAGGCTTATCAGGGCGCATTCTGTCAGGAGAAGAGCTACGGAGGTGACAGAGGCTCGTACTACAACCCGACGAACATCGCTCACCAGCAGTTTGCGGCTATGGTGACACGCCTTGACGCGTATGTAGGTGAAGTTCTTGAAAAACTGAAGGAAAAGGGTTTTGACAAGAACACTTTGGTGATATTCACCAGCGACAACGGTCCTCACACAGAAGCAGGAGGTGACCCCGATTACTTCAATACCGAAAAACTGTTGCGCGGTACAAAGCGTTCGACAACCGAGGGCGGTATCCGCGTTCCGTTCATCGCATGGTGGCCCGGCGAGGTTGAAGCAGGCGTTGTAAACGACCATCAGCTTGCATTCTATGACCTTATGCCTACATTCTGCGAGCTTGCAGGCATCGACAACTATGTTGAGCGTTACACCAACAAGAATCTCGCTGTGGACTACTTCGACGGATTGTCTTTCGCTCCCACATTGACAGGCGAGGGCAAGCAGGAGAAGCATGACTTCCTGTATTGGGAGTTCCACGAGACAAATATGATGGCTCTGCGCATGGGCGACTGGAAACTTGTTGTACAGAATGGCAACTGCAGCCTCTACGACCTTGTGACAGACACTCATGAGGATACAGACCTTTCGGCACAGTATCCTGAGATTGTGGAGGAGATGAAGGCTATCATCAAGCGCGAACATACTCCAAGCAACATACAGCAGTTCAACAACATCACACTGCCGAAATAAAAAAAGCATTATACAATAGACGTGGAGCCTTGCAACAAGGCTCCACGTCTATTGTATATATGATGCTGTAGATAACAGCAGTCATTCACACATCAGATTTTTAATATTATCAATATTTCAACATTTTTCGTCATAAATTCGAACAGTTTTCTAATTTTTACTATATTTGTAAATTACAATAGAACAACTAAAAATCATAACAACAAAATAACTAAACACTATGTCTATCAAAAACATCAAAAGAGGCATCCTCGCTATTGTTGCAATAATGAGCTTTGCCGGTGCTTTCGCACAGACGACATTCGAAAAAGGTAAATTGTACCACATCTTTGCTAACGGCAACAAAGAGAATGTTGTTTATGAAATGAAAGATAAAGCTGTAGGTCTTACAGACTTTGAGAAGGACAATGCAGCACAGTTCTGGAAAGTTTCAGAATTGGCAGGAAGCTGGCGCATAATCAATCCTGTCACAAACAATGCCTTGCGTGTAAACGGAAACCGCGTGGAGGTGGGAGAAAACAACGGTTCGGACGAAGCACAGCTATGGAAATATGAAAATGGCCTGCTCATACCGGCAAACAGCCCTAACGTTGCTGTGGCAAAGTCAAAAAAAGGGCTTGTAATCATATCAAAAGAGAATGCCATGACCAACAAGGCGGCACAATTCCGATTTGAGGAGTCGATATACGCGGGATTTGACAATGACCTGACATATTACATACGTCCTGTGGCTAACGAGAATATGGTTCTTGGCAACGGTGACTCTGGCGAAAACAATGCACGTATCATAAGCGAGGCCATCGATGCTGATAACCGCGGACAATATTGGAGTATCAAGACTATCGATTTGCACACATTTGCTGTTGAGAATGCTTTCTACGGACAGAACTTCGATGACGGCGGTGGCAATGAGAGCATTGACTACCTGTTGCAGTGGCCGGCTGTTGCCGGCATATGGAACAATGCCAAGTTCCGTTTTGAGCCTGTAGCCGGAGAGAAAAATACATACATAATTATTTCGGCAGGCAAGAGCGACAGAATGTATGCTTTGCGCGAGAACAAGATGATGCTCGTTGAGAAAAATCCTGCCGACAATACAGCATGGTTCACTTTTGAACAGGTGGAAAAGCCAAAGATTGCATCACCGCATTGGGAAGACGAGACTATGTTTGCCGAGAACAAGGAACGTGGTGTAGCCACATATATGCCTTACAACAACGTAAAGGAGATGCTTGCCGATGCCGAGTACTACGCTACTCCATGGACAGAACCTGTAAATGCACGCTACCAGAGCCTTAACGGTACATGGAAGTTCAACCTTGTAAGTGAACCCTCACAGCGTCCTCTTGACTTCTTTGAGAAAGGCTTCAATGCTGATGGCTGGGACGAGATTCCTGTACCATCAAACTGGGAGATGCACGGATATGACAAGCCAATCTACAACAATGTTGAATATCCTCATTCAAATACACCTCCGTTCATCAAGGCACGTCCCGGATTCAACGATGGTGGCAAGAACTATGGTATCAACCCTGTAGGTTCATATATACGCACATTCGAGGTACCTGAAAATTGGGATGGTCGCCGCACATTCATACATTTTGGCGGTATCTATTCTGCCGCGTTCGTTTGGTTGAACGGCGAATATGTAGGTTACACTCAGGGAGCAAACAATGTTGCAGAATTCGACATAACAAAATACTTGCAGAAAGGCGAGAACAAACTTGCCGTACAAGTATTCCGTTGGAGTGACGGCTCATACCTTGAGTGTCAGGATATGTTCCGCATGAGCGGTATCTTCCGCGATGTATATCTCTACAACGTTCCTAAGACATCGGTACGCGACCACTACATCACAAGCAAGTTGTCTGATGACCGTTGGAATGCCGAAATGAACATAAACATTGAACTTGACAACAGGGATTTTGAGCCTGGTACAAAAACAATCGTTGCATCGGTATATGCTCCTGACGGACATTTCATAAAGAGCGATTCACTCAAGTTCAACACTGCCGCAAAGATTGCTGCATTGAGCGGCGACCTTAAGTTGGCTGTTGAAAACGTTAAACTGTGGAGCGCAGAAAAGCCTGTACTCTACACAGTACAGATTGTACAGCTCGATGCTGACGGCAACGAAGAGATGGCATTCTCAACAAAATATGGTTTCCGTGACATCGTAATAAAGAATTCTCTTGTATATATCAATGGAGAGCGCGTATTCTTCAAAGGTGTAAACCGTCACGACACACACCCCATTTATGGACGTGCCGTTACAACGGAATCAATGTTGAGAGATGTTCTTCTCATGAAGCAGAACAACATCAACACCATACGTACAAGCCACTACCCCAACGCTGCCAAGATGTATGCAATGTTCGACCACTTTGGTTTGTACTGTTGCGACGAGGCTGACCTTGAGGACCACGCGAACCAGAGCATCTCGGACCGCGAATCATGGATTCCTTCATTCGTTGACCGCATCAACCGCATGGTGTTGCGCGACCGCAACCACGCAAGTGTTGTAATGTGGAGTCTGGGTAACGAAGCCGGCAACGGAAACAATTTTGGTCCATGCTACGACGAGGCGAAACGCCTTGACAGCCGTCCCGTACACTATGAGGGAACACGTTCTGCCGGCGACTATGGTGGTGGACGCTTCAGCGACTTCTATTCAAAGATGTACCCTGGACAGGCTTGGATGAACAAATACACAAACGACCTTGACAAACCTATGTTCATCTGCGAGTATGCTCATGCCATGGGTAATGCTATCGGTAACCTTAAAGAGTACTGGCAAAAGATTGAGGCTTCAAACTCTTGCATCGGCGGATGTATCTGGGACTGGGTTGACCAGGCTATCTACGACCCACAGGAAATGAAAGAGGGTATATATCGCATACATACCGGTTACGACTACCCGGGTCCTCACCAGGGCAACTTCTGTTCAAACGGTGTAATTCCTCCAACACGCGAGGAGAGTGCAAAACTCAAAGAGGTTAAGGCAGCACATCAGTTTGTAGAGATTACAATGCCGGAATT
>JAGBSZ010000092.1 GCA_017631585.1 Bacteroidaceae bacterium | reverse complement strand
TTTTTCTTGAAAAATAATTATTGCACTGATCACACACCATTCCTAGTGGTAGTACAAAAGTTTTATTTCCAAGTGTTTCCGGTATAATATGCTCAACGCTTTTTGCGTTAGTTGATTCCTGCTTGCAAAATATACATTTCAAATATCACCGCACATCCGCTATAATATGAGGTGAGGTATTATACCTCAGAAGCAATGACGATGACAATAACAGGAGGTAATAAACATGAATAACGACATCAAATCAAGAACATATACCATGACTCACACAGAGACAATCATAATGAACAATGACTGGTCATTTAAGTATGACTGCATAATGAAGGAATACAACATTCCATCATATGCTGCAAGGGATATCAGCTATAATGTACTTACGAACGAGACACTAATGAAATTTACATGGTCAACAATTGAAAAGGGTATCATCTGATACCCTCTCTAATGCAGCCCGGTCCGGAACGGCAGGTCACAAGCCCTGATAAATGCAGAGTGGAGAAATCAAAAACGCATATATGAAAGAGGTAAAGAACTATGAATGACAATGACAAGAACATCAACGAGACAGAGCAGCAGCTTCCTGCTGCAGTATTCCAGTGCAATGACCTGCAGAAGGAATTTGAGATCGGTGAAGCAGGCAGCGGTGCAAAGATCAGAACAACAACTACTACCGATGACGTGACACTCTTCAACAGCATCAACGGCAGCGCAGAGAAGGTAGAGGACTATCTCGGAAGTGAAGTAACTGTGACTGACATTGTAGTAACTTCTGCAGATGTCCTCAAGGATGTCAATGACACTGATCCTGATGGTGAGAAAGAGAACAGACCTGTAATTCATTTCTTCACTGCTGACGGTAAACACATCAGCAGTATCAGCAACGGCATCAGGAGAGCTACAGAGAATCTGTTGACGGTCGGTTTCAATCCGACAAAGGAAGCTCCTATCGTTATCCGTTTCAAGGAAGTGAAAACAAAGAAGGGTACTGCTCACAGCTTTGACCTGATAACGAGATGACACACAACCTATACAGCCCCGGTCAGACTCCGGGGCTGTCTCTCTATGGAGGTACTGTATGATATATTTTTTCGCCGGTTGTTTTTTAGGCAGCATCTGCACATTCTTCGGAATGTGTATTGCATTCATCAATTGTAATTATGATGGTAACAGCGATGAAACAAAGAAGTAAATACCTGTATGAACTGGTCCTCTTCTGGGGAAGCATTTATGAAGCATTTGAGGAGGACCTTCAACAGTCAATAATAGACAGTATTCTCTCAGAATACTGTGAATATTTCAATATATAGAGGGTGATATAAATGGCACGTTCGGCAATTGATAAACAGATAAGGAAGATAAACGACCGTATGCAGAAGTTATTTGAAGTCTATGGTGCTGACAGTCCTGCATATCAGCATTATGCATCTACTGTGCATCAGAATTTTGATGTTAAGATCATGCCTGACGGAAGGACAAAGGTCAAAGAAGGTAAGAGTAATTCAAGTCTTAACAGATTCCAGCAGGCTGCTCTGGATGACCTCATCAAGGGTGGAGATACGGTCGGAAGCCTGAGAAGGGAAGCAGCGAAGTATGCGAAGCAGCACGGTCAGGGGAGTCTGCCTGCAGATGAGTTGGATGCTCTGGTGGAGAAAATGGATTATGTCAAATCAAACCGTGATTTGATAGGGTATATCTCAGAGCAGATAAAGGCAGGTGTCGCTATCACTGACAGCATGAGGGACTTATATAACAGAGCTGCAGGCCGTACTCAGGAGCTGGGATATGATGAACTGTATGACCTTATGCAACAGGTAGAGGGTGATCTGGAGGAATACTATGTTTAAACGAAGAGACCTGACAAAGGACCCGGATCATGTTGACTATATAGTCAACTATGAGGAGCTTGACAGCAAGTATTCACAGCTGCATCTCAGCAAGCTGGATGCAAAGCAGAAAGCACCATATATGCGGAAGCAGGTCGAAGGTAAAGATGGAAAGAAGCATCTGGCTCAGCTTTATATCTGCACAGAGATATACTGCAGCTTTGACATCGAGACATCGACCATATTCACAACAAACATTGAGACCGGTAAGAAGGGCTATTACAGTACAATGTACTTAGCCCAATTTGGCATTAATAACCACGTTGTGTTGTTCCGAAAGTGGGAACATGTACTGCTGTTCTTTCAGAAGCTCCCTCGACTGCTCGGTCTGACTGACTGCACCTGTCTGCTGGTATGGGTGCATAATCTCGACTATGAAAACAGTTATATTAAGCATCGTTTTGACATTGATGGTACGACATACTTTGGCAAAAACAAGCAGCATCCGATCAAATATCTCTTGCAGAATCACTACATTATGCATGATTCATTCAGCGTTACAAACAGCTCACTTCTGAAGCTCGGACAGATGTATAATACAAAGCATCAGAAGGCTGCAGGTGACCTCTCTCATGATGTTGTCAGGAATACTGCTGACAGTTATGCACTGACTGATAAAGAGATAGGATATGCAGCTAATGATGTACTGGTTCTGTGTGACTTCTCTAAAATAATGATAGAGGACTTTTACAAGAAGCGCGGTTTCATCCCTGACACTGCAACTCAGATACTCTCAAAGGAACTGCAGGAGAATGCTGTTATATATGGTGAGAAGTTTCTCGGTCCGACTCAGTGGAAAAAGATACAGGATACAGCTGCGGATGATAAGCAGCTGAGGTACATGGTTCTGAAGCGCATACATGGTAAGATATTTGGATTCGAGTATCAGGAAGGGGACAGAACAAGGAAAGTCCCCGGCATGGTGGACAGTAAATTTTTCACGCCGTTTGATGAGAATGAGAAGCAGATACCTGTTGAGGGTAAAGAGATATACGGTAAATATTATTATGACTTCTATGAATGGTTATTCAGGGGCGGTTACACTAAATCAAATGCACGGTATACAAGCACAGATACAGTCAGGACAGAGGGTGTAGAAGGTGTACAGGGATATGACTATACATCATCCTATCCCTTTGTTCAGACTATCTGCAATTATCCAATGACAGCCTTCAGGGAGCTGAAGATGACAAAGGATAAGCTTGACAGCCTGCAGCTGCAATATGGTCATGAGGATTTTGAGGTATGGCGGCATATTTTCATCCTAAGATTTACTGAGATAGAGAGCATTGATGACTTTGCACTGGAGTCTAAAAGTAAATCTCACATAGAGGGTGCAAAGATAATTGATAACGGAAGGATACGTTATGCAGAGCATCTCACTGTCTGCCTGACTGACTGCGATTATGCATTATATAAGCTTTATTATAAATGGAAGGATGTAGAGATACTACATTGCTGGAGAGCTGCAGCCGGTCCGCTTCCTGAATACTTCCTTCACACTGTCTGGATAAACGGTACAAAAAAGCAGACTCTGAAGGGTGTCAAGGGAATGGAAGTCGAGTATATGTTAGCAAAAGGTAAGTTTAATAGCGGTTATGGCCTTTGCTGCAAACAGCCTGTTTACTGTGAATATAAGCTGCATAATGAGCTGACATCTACAGGATATGAAACAACTGAGACTGTCAATCATAAGTATTTTGGCAGGTCTGACATCATCGAACATAGCTATAATAAGTATATGGGTGAAGGTCACGCTCTGACTGAGGGTGAATGCAATGAGTACAGCTTTGACGATGCGGTCCGGTCATCAATACTCTCTCCCTTCTGGGGAATATGGGTATCAGCATTTGCCCGGTACAATCTCCTGACATGTATGAAAAAGGTCTCAGAGCAGTCAGAGTGGGTAAGTAATGATGTTGTATACTGTGATACTGACAGCATGTATATGCTGCATCCTGAGAAGCATCTGGATGTCATTGATGAGTGGAATGACTTCGCAGCTGCACGTGTTGCTGAGAGACTGCCTGCAGAATATGTTGCACTCAGGAAGCTTGGACACTTTGACAACATTGCACTGGATGACAGCGGAGGTATCACAGATACATTTGCAAGGTTTAAGACACTTGGTGCAAAACGTTACATCAAGCTATATAGTAAAACTGAGAAACACAAACATATCAGGTCAATTGTACCTCATGTGTCGGTAACAGTTGCAGGACTTCCGAAGGGTACTCTTGAGAGATACTGCAGCAAGCATGAGCTGGACATCTTTGATTATTTCAGAAATGATCTGGACTTCTGCATTGATGGTAACACAGAGCTTGTAAAGCTTGCACGAACATATCATGACGAAGTAGTCAAGGTGAATGTAAAGGGTGAGATCATGATAGAATACAGCAGCTGCACTCTCTATCCCAGTACATTCAAAGTAACAATGGATAAGGTTTATAAAAGCTTCCTGAACAGTATTCTTGAATCTGCAGGAAGCAAAGCATATGCAAGAGGAGGTATATTATGAAAGATTTATCTGAAAAAGAGTTGACACCTTATGAGAATTTTCAAATAACTATGTTGATATCATATGCCCTTACAGTTTTTGACATGGAATCAGACTCATTGTATGGTGATTATGAAGTATGTGGCGATGACAAAGATGGTCGACATATATCAATAAAGGTTACTATTGATAAGAGGTGAATCTATTGAAAGTTGAATACATTCAGGGTAACCCTGACTATGGTATCAAGATAGACTGGAAAATGATACGCAAGGAATATAAGAAGCTTGATTGTCCTTCGGATGTTTATGATCCCTCCACAGCTCCGCTGGAATCCGCAAAATACTTTGTGGAAACATCAGAGCGTAACATAGGCAAGACAACTAACTGGCTTTTGATCGGGATGCTGCTCAATAAGTTCTATGGTATTGACATCCAGTATGTCAGACAGACAGAAGCCATGATAATGCCAAAGGCTCTGAAGGACCTGTTCAAAACGATTCTGGAATATCACTACATTGAAAAGATAACTGAGGGAAGGTATAATACTGTTGTCTATAAGTCCCGAAGGTATCACTATGCGCTCTGTGATGATTCAGGAAAAATAGTTGAACAGTGTCCTGAGCACTTCATGTTCTGCTGCTGTATTGAAAAACAGATTGATCTGAAGTCCGGATATAATGCGCCGCGTGGTGACATCATAATACTGGATGAATTTATTGGAAAATACTATTACCCATCGGAGTTTGTTCACTTCTGCGATCTCACAAAAACTATCATCAGGGGCAGGCGATCTCCGATCATTATAATGCTTGCAAATACTATCGATCCACACAGTATGTACTATAACGAGCTGGAGATATATGATGACATCCAGCAGATGAGTATAGGTGAACATCGCCTTGTAACAACGTATAGGGGGACAAAGGTCTATATTGAGATCATCGGTGCAGCTCCTGAGAAGAAGCGCAAGAACTCAATTATCAATCAGCTTTTCTATGGTTTCAGAAATCCCATGCTCGGCAGTATCACAGGTGAAGGCTGGGCAATAACTAACTATCAACACATTCCTGAGCTGCCTGACAATGACGAAGATGATCAGCATCTGACAACACTCTGCAGACAACTATACATTTATTATAATAACAAGTACGTCAGATTTGACATCGTTGACCACTATCAGCTGGGGCAATGTATATATGTGCACTGGGCTACACGAATATACAAAGACAGCTACATCATGACAGCTGAGGAGAGAACTGACAGCAGATATCACTATAAGCTTGGCAGTGGAAAAGTAGAAAAGTATGTTAGAAAGATGTTTTCACTGAATAGGGTATACTATGCGAGTAATGATGTCGGCAGCTTCGTTGACAGCTATCTGAAATACATACAAAAATTACCTTGACAAATGTCAAGGTTTTTTGTATAATGAAGATGAACGAAAGTTCAATATATTATAGAAAGGAAATGATATCATGAACGGAAGTACAATTATCGAGGTCCTGAGCTCAGGCATCACTGCGGAGATCATAGCAGACTTTGAGTCACGTATTTCAGCACTTGAGGATGCTGAATCAGCAAAAACAACCACAACCACACGTAAAAAGGCTGCAGCTCCTGAAGAAAAGGAATGATAATATATGCAGTTTATAACGACAGGTAACAGGATCGCTGTAGAGAACTTTACAATTGGAGACCTCTACACGATTACATTTACCAACGGCAACTACATTAACACCGCATGCATAGGCGTCGGTGCTAACTTCGTGACTTTCCAACGGAATGAGCCTGAACTGTTATTCAGTCTGACAATGGAGACAGCGGAGCTTGTAAGCACGATTGACCTTTATGCAGCCGGATCAGGCACAAACAATTACAATGAATTACAAAACAAACCGGCGATAAACAGTGTTGAACTTGTAGGAAATAAGTCTTTATCTGATTTAGGCATACAATCAGAAATCACAGCAGAAAACCCTCTCAGTTCTGCACTCATATCAGGTCTCGGCTCAGCTGCTGCAGCTGATACCTCAGACTTTGCGACAGCAGCTCAGGGTGCACTTGCAGATTCAGCAGTTCAGCCTGACGATATGACAGCAGCTCTCGCTCTGAAGCAGGATGCACTCAGCTCTGCACAGCTTGATGCAGTAAACAGCGGTATTACATCTACTGATGTTGACCAAATCGAAACGAATAAAAACAATATTTTAATTGAAGATATATCTGACAAAATAACAGCCGCAAGCGGGTATACAATTAATAGCTTGACAAAGCTATATAAGCAAAATAATAGGGTCTTTGGTCAAATTGTAATCAGCAAAGACACGGGCAGTTTTGGCGGAGCACAAGAGCTTATTGCTACATTTAATAGCGGTTATCGACCGAAAGATATTCAGATTCAAGGTTGCTTTTTTGGCTCAACGGCTTACAATGCAGAGTATACAGGATATACCTATATTCAGCTTGCAACAGCGTCGTCAAATGCTGGAGGTGTTACCGTAAAGGGATATCAAGCAAGCGTTGGAACAGTTGTGAACATACACGTTGATTTTGTAATCTAAATGAATAAAAAGGTAATTTAATTCAGAAAGGAAATGATATTATGGCACTTTACAATCCTGAAAACACACTGGCAGTCACAAAGGCTGCTATCGCTCAGCTCATCGGTAAAGGGTATATGTCAGAGGACTACACTCTGGAAGCACTCGATGATGCAGCGATCGTTGATCTCGGTGAGAAGCTGCAGCTCACTGAAGATGGTGACTTTACAGTCAATTCTCCTGCAGATGTAGTATTCAAGGCATTTCTCTCACAGCTCGGTAAAATCGTTATCGATAACAGGTCATACGTTGCAAAGCTCCCGAAGCTCTATGTTGACACTGCGAACTGGGGACTTTTCACAGAGCTTGTAACTGTTGACCTCAGTGATGTCCTCGTTGATGAGATGTGGAATCCCAACGGCTACATTGCATGGGGAACTCCTGCAGATCCTCTCACACCTACCGTATTCCCCGGTCAGGTGGAGGGTGCACGAATAGCAGCAATTGAACATGGCTTCTATCGACCTGCTATCAATGCAAAGCTTTATAAGAAAGCACATGCTATTATGGTTGCTATCACAACTATGTATGATCAGCTCTTCACAGCCTTCAAGGGTGTATCTGAGCTGAACAGCTTCCTTGCAAGCCTTTACAATTCTGTTGAAAATACATTGCAGCTCAAAGCTGAGGTATATGCTAAGATGACAGTCTGCACAGGTATTGCAAGAGCCTTTGCAAATTCTAATGCTGTTGATGTCAGAGCACTTGCAGTCGCTGCTGGTGTTACCGATGCTGCTACAACTGCAACTGAGACACTCATACAGATGCCTGATGTACAGAGACTGACACTGCAGGCTATATCTGAGACAAGAGAGTACATCACAGACTACACGGCACTCTACAATAATGGTGAAATGGCAACCTTCGCAAGGGATGACCAGATGATACTTCTGACAAAGTTTGCGAAGGCCTGCAAGTTCAATGTGCGTGCAAACACATTCAATGAGGAGCTGCTCGGTGTCGGTGACTATGATACTATCAACATGTGGCAGGCTGCAACAAGTTCTGATGATAGTACGCCCTATAATTTTGCAGCTTGCAGCAGCATCGACTACAGCAAGAACTCTGCAATTGAATTTGGTCTGCTTCCTGCTGATACTGAAGAGACACACTACCTCGCAACCGGTGTCCTTGCAGTAGTCTATGATCGTATGGCAATGGGTATCAATCTTGATAAGCGCAAGGTTACCAGCAGCTACACCGCTGCACGGGATACGACCAATTCTTTCTATCATGCACTGGTGAGATATTCAGTATCGGACCACTACCCGATAGTTGTATTCTACTGCTCAGAGCCTTCAACATGATGACAAATATGCAGCCCCGGTCAGATGCCGGGGCTGTATTTGAAAGAGGTGAAATAAATGTTATATGAATATTGTTTTGCACGTGCAAGAGAGAGATGCAAGGTCCTGAAGGAATACAGGCTGCTGATGTACTACATCGAATTGTGGCAGGTCCTGATGTCTCAGTTTGAGTATGAGGGACTGCCTGACAGTCTCCCGTCTGAATGGATAGAGGGCATCCTTATCTCTAATGGCACTGTTGGTATTGGTGAGCATGATGATAATCTTTATTGTGCAGCAGGTGGATATATCGGTCAGATAAATGGTTATCTTCCTGAAAGGTATGTTGCACAGGTCCCTGCTATCGGTCAGATAGAGGGTGAAGCTGAGTCGCCTGCAGGCTATGATGTGTCAGGTATTCCCGGTCAGACAATAGTTGTCGGCTGGAATAATGCATCACATACGCCGGACTTTGACCTCATTGATACAGCCGCTGCTCTGACTGAGGGAAGAACATCTGAGGATGTCAACGTGATATTCAGCAGGCTGCTCAGGATACCTGTTGCAAGGACATCAAAAGAGAAAGCTATGTTTGAATCAGCTATCAATGCAATCCTTGAGGGACGTATTGAAGCAGTCTCCGGGGAAATAAAATCCCTTGCAGAGATAGTCAATGATACAACAGAGCCTATTCAGTTCCTTGACCTTGTAGATGTGAAGGAAGTTGACAAGCTGCAGTATCTTAATCAGTACATGGATAATCAGCTCAAACGATTCATGCGGCGACATGGCTGCAGCATGAACATCACAAACAAGCTTGCACAGCAGACTAATGCTGAGATGCACGGAGCTGATGACTACAGCATGATATATCCCCTGCAGCAGCTGCACTACAGGGAGAAGATGATAGAGGACCTTAACCGGATATATGGTGAGAAATACGGTTTTACAGCTTCTGTCAAATTCTCTGAAATAATGAAAAATAACTATGACAAGGTCATCAACTACATTTCTGACGAGCTGAATGAAAAAGGGATAGTTGCTGATGATATTGTTGAAAATACTGTTGATACTGTTGAGGAGGTGAATGAGAGTGAGACAGACAACTCAGATCAATCAGATAGTTGATGTTATTCCCGGAGCTACAGATTTCAATGTGAATGTCACATACAACGATGAAACAATAACTGTCATCTCAGGCAGTGACTTTGTGCAGTATCTGGCTCTGCATTACTGGGAGTGGTCCTTCTTCTCTCAGGGTGACACTGCAGCTGCATGGTATAACTATCTGCTCGCTGCATTCAATCTCTATATGGCTGAGATGTCCGACAGTTATGACCGGATATATGCAGCTCTGATGAAAAGCTATGATCCTTCAGCGAACTACAGCAGGGATGAGCAGCAGAGTCATAAGAATACAAGGACACTGCAGCACGGTAAGACAGCAACAACAACTTATACTAATTATCAGAGTGAAGTCAGCTATGCAAGCAATGTCTCAAGTGATGTCACAACCTTCGATGATACTGATCTCAGGAATAAGGATAAGACATCAAAGGGAGGTAAAGATACTACAACTCTCTCCGGATCGGTAGCAACTGCAGACACTGGCACTGATACTACAACTGATACCGGACTGCTTGCAGACAATGAACGCAAAGTCACAGGACTGCAGAGAGCTGCAGCCGCTTCCAACATCCAGCAGGAAATTGATATGCGGCTGCATAATGACTTCCTTGACATCGTTCTGCAGGGCTTCGCAGACCGTTATCTATTCCTGCTGGCGTGAGGTGATATATATGACAATAACATTCTATACAACATCATCTGATCCTAAATGCCTGACAAAGGATATATCGGGTTACATTGGCACAGGTCACGCACTCTCACCGACAGAGCAGGTCGGATGCCTCAATCCGGTCATAATGATCGATTATAACAGCCTGCTGCTGCCTGCAAACTATTGCTATATTGATACATTCGGACGTTATTACTGGTGTAATGTAGCTGTCACAACAGCTCAGAGAATGATAGTATCATGTCAGGTGGACTACCTCATGAGCTGGGCTGCATATATCAAGGAATGCCCTGCAACTATTGTCCGGGCTGAGCTGGGTAGACCTTCATATGTTGCTGACAATAAGCTGCCTATAGACAGCAGGAGATACTTTACACAAGGTATCAGATTTCCTCAAACATCTCTCTCAGGTGGTGGTGGTCTGATCCAGCCTAATTATATAATGGTGACGAGGTGATAATATGGAAGTTAATTATGATGTATGGGGTACACCTGACACTTGGCTGAATTCATCTGATTATCCATATGCTGATATAAAGTATCCACCAAGTGCAAAACAGACTTTTAAGCAGAACTATGAAAATGGTGGTATACCGTATAATTCAATTGATTTATCACTTGCATTCTGGGGTATAGGTAAAAATGCTTTTTTTGCTCAGCCTAAATATTTATCGCCGTACACCGACAACGGTATTACCGGCGTAAAGGTCGACCCTGTTCACGAGCCTGTAAACGTGCCGTGTCTGTTTACAACAACGCGCACCGACAACGCATTACAAGCGTATAATCAGCGTTACAAGCCGAACGTTGCGACGATTTCGAGCAATACCGGCGCGTATAATAGCGCTATGATATGCGCGTTCAATTATCAAAAGGTTATGCTCGTGCCGTACATAATGTATAAGAAACCTGACTCCGATAGTGTCGTCGGTTGGGATTTGAAGTCGTACATTGACGAGGATATGGATTTAGGATATACACAAATAGTTAACATAGGTTACAAAATGTATACTGGCGACGGTATTAATACAAATAGATACAGTTCGTATGAATGCGGTTTTGCTCCTGTGTTTACTCACGATGTTATCAACTACGATGTAAGATATAATAATAAGATATTTTACGCGCGCGGCGGCTATTCACAGCTAACACGCGGCGCGTCTCGTGACAATAACCGCGGCACGCTATTAGCGCCCTATTATAGCGCGTATGACCGCATTACAAAAAACAACACGGTTGATATAACTACGGCGTTAGCATATCGCTATTGTGTAGCTGAGGACTCAAACCCTAATGAAATATGGTACTACTTCGATGACAATCCCTTATGGCAGGTGAATGGAGACAGTGCAACGGCAGGATATTGGTGCACCTTCCCTTATATTCATTGTGATAATGACAATGTTGATGACGTAAAGGAATACATACTGCAGCAGCTTGCATATCTGGGACTTCCCTTCTGCTATGATCCTGCATTAGCTCTGAGAGGTCAGATAGGTGATACAGGTATATATCTACCAAAATTTGACATCAATGGAATCACAACAGGAGAGTATGAAGAAGGTGCAGCTGCTCTTGCACTTCCTAATGCTGAATGGATTGACGGTAGAACTGGCAGCGGATATGATCCTACACGCAGACCGGGAAATGATGACTATGGATATCTAATCAATCCATTCAATTCAAACCGATTCACAACAGGATTGAATGTATGGTGTATGTATCAGCAGGATATACTGGATGTTCTCTCAGGTATCAATAACTTATATCTGACAGATCCTGACGGCAATGAGAAGTGGCAGCTTGACTTCAAGGGCAGCAATCCAGATGATTACATAGTCAGCTGCAAGGCAATGCTGCTGGATGTTGCACATAGTAACACTACAAGTGCATTCAAGCTCGGTCCTGTTCAATTTGACGGTATTGCTTGCTACAAATACAATGATACTGGATCATTCTCTTTTGGTACTATACCGCTTGACGGTACAGGTGACTATGCTCCGTATGGTGATTTCAGAGATTATCAGCCATATACAACAATGGAATTATATATTCCACTTTGTGGAACTGTTGAGATTGATCCTGAGTTTTTTGTAGGTCATAGCATCGAGATAATTATGATGTATGATATCTATACAGGTGCTTGCACTGCAGGCATATACAGAGATAATTTCACATTATGGAAGGCTGTCAACGGTCAGATCGGTGCAGATATACCTGTCTCAGCTTTACAAATGGGTACATATCAGAATGCTATCCACTCACTGCAGGCAGCTCAGAAGCAGAACGAGATCAGACTTGCATCCTCAGCTGTCACAGTCGCTGCAGGAGCTGCAGCACTCATTGCAGCCCCGGCAACAGGTGGAACATCTCTCATTGCAGGTGCAGGACTTATCAGCGGTGCTGCAGGTCTCCTCAGTGGTGTAATGCAAGAGCAGAACTATGACTATCAGATAGAACACACTCAGCCTATACCAGCGCAGACAACAGCAGCTGAGACTCAAAACAATTTCTGCGTGGGCGGTCTATATCCGATACTTTATGTCAAGAGAGCAAAGATGCTGCAGGGATATGATGCTGAGATATACAGCCATACAATAGGCAATGCTTGCTTGATAAATGGTCTTATCAGTAGTCAGAGTGGACTTGTAATGTGCAGCAGTGTTGACCTGTCAGGAGTCCCTGCAACAGTCGAGGAGATCAATGCAATTAAACAGGCACTTGGTAAAGGTGTATATGTTGGCAGATTCTCTTGTGTTGGCAGCAAGAGTGTTATTGGAAAAGACACTCAAATTTATCCTCAAGTTTATATAGGTGATAATGTTACAATTGGTGAGAATTGTATATTGTATCCTGGAGTAAAGGTCTATGATGGCTGTAAAATAGGAAACAATTGTATCTTGCACGCAAATGTTGTTATTGGTTCAGATGGATTTGGATTTGCTCCAACTCAAGATGGCTCTTATAAGAAAATACCTCAAACTGGAAATGTAATTCTTGAAGATGATGTTGAGATTGGCTCAAATACCGTGGTTGATAGAGCTACAATGGGTTCAACTATTGTGAG
>JAGBSZ010000091.1 GCA_017631585.1 Bacteroidaceae bacterium | reverse complement strand
TGAAAATGTGTGAACAGAACATGGCTAAAGCCAAAAGTATCAATGCTATCCAGCGCATTGATGCCGAATCTCTAAGCGTAGTTTTCATTTTTTATAGAATTAATAGTATTTTATTGTTTGTTTAGTTGATTTTTTTACTTCTTTAACCATTTGTCTAACCAACCGAAGAATGTGCGTTGCCATAGAATACCGTTCTGTGGTTTCAGCACCCAGTGGTTCTCGTCAGGGAAGAGCAACAGCTGTGCCGGGATACCGCGCAGGCGTGCCGCATTGAATGCTGCCATTGACTGCGATGAGAGTATGCGGTAGTCGCGATCGCCGTGAATAAGCAGAATAGGGGTATCCCACTTCTCAACGAATCGGTGTGGTGAGTTTGCGTATGAGCGTTTAACCTCTTCGGTCTGCTCATATGGCGCTCCACCCAAGTCCCAGTTGGTGAACCAGCTCTCCTCTGTCTCGTAATATTGCTGTTCCATATTAAAGAATCCATCGTGGGCAATGAATGCCTTGAAACGTTTTTCGTGGTGTCCGGCAAGCCACATTGCTGAATAGCCTCCAAAGCTTGCACCTACACATCCCAGACGGTCGGTGTCAACGTATGGCTCTTTGCTTATGTCATCGATGGCTGTGAGAAGGTCGTTCATACAGTTGCCTCCGTAGTTGGTGCTTATCTCTTCGTTCCATGCAAGACCGAATCCTGAAAGTCCTCTGCGGTTGGGGGCAATTACTATATATCCGTTTGCAGCCATAATCTGCAAGTTCCAACGGTAGCTCCAGAACTGGCTTACCGGTGTCTGTGGACCGCCTTCGCAGAAGAGCAGGGTTGGGTATTTCTTTGTAGGGTCAAAGTGAGGAGGATATGCTACCCATGAGTGAAGGTCTTTGCCATCTACTGTCTTGCACCAGCGTGCTTCCACTTTGCCTATTGCTATCTGGTCGAAGATATGTTTATTCTCGTTGGTAATCTGTTTAACCTCAGCACCGGCTTTTGCTTTCATTGTGTAAAGATCGGCAGGTGCGCTCATAGATACGCGTTTCATCAGCAGTTCTTTGCCTATCATTGATACGCTCTGATAGTCGTAGTCACCTTCGGTCATCTTGGTGAGCTTGCCTTTGAGTGTGATGTTATACACCTGTGTTGCACCATGCCATGTACCGGTGAAATAGAGGCTCTTGCTGTCGGGTGCCCAACAGTAGCTATCGACGTTGCTGTCGAATGCTGTGTAACCTTTCTCGTCGGGCATGCCTGTGATATAGCTCTGCTCGCCTGTTGTAAGGTTCATTACACATAGACGGTTCTGGTCGCTCTCATAGCCGTCACGTTTCATGCTCAACCATGCAAGGCTGTTGCCGTCGGGTGAGAATTGCGGTGCAGTGTCGTAACCATAGTTTGAACGTGATGCATCGAGCTTGCAAAGGTTTGTTGTTTCTCCGCTCTCTGTGTCGTAGAGGTATATGTCGGTGTCAGTACTTACTGTGTAATCCTTACCGCTCTTCTTTATGCAGGCATATGCGATTTTCTTTGAATCGTTGCTCCATACGAGCTGTTCTGTGCCACCGAAGGGACGGTTAGGACAGTCGTATGTAGTGCCTTCGAGCATATCTGTGCCTTCGTTGATGCTGTTGCCGTCAAAATCGGCTATGAAGGGGTGGGGTGCATCGGTAATCCACTCGTCCCAATGTTTGTACATAAGGTCCTCTACAACAAATCCCTGTGCCAAAGGAAGGTCGGGGTGTATGTCGGCTGTTGTTGGTTTGATTTTTACACGTTTTACAAGAATTACCTTTGTTTCGTCGGGTGAGAAGAGGAATCCTTCGATGTCGCTCTTGTCGTTGGTGAGCTGGCGACGTTCTGTGCCATCGGGGTTCATCTCCCATACCTGACTGCTTCCGCTTGCATTTGAAAGATATGCTATCTTGCTTCCGTTCTTTATCCATGCGGGTGAACTCTCGTTGTGTGCAGTGGTTGTGAGCTTAGTGTCGTTTTCGCCTTTTGCACCCATGATGTTCAGGGTGTGGTGGCTCTTGTTCTGCTCTACACTGTAGTAACTCACTCCATAGACAATGTTTTTTGCGTCTGGTGACACAACTGCATCACCAATGCGTCCCATTGCCCATAGGGCTTCAGGGGTCATCAAGCCACCTTCTATCTTGATTGTTGACTTGCCGATGATTTCTGCCTCTTGGGTCTGCGCCTGGGCATTGTCGCTCATTGCTATGCCTGTGATTGCCATAGTTGCCATAATTGCTATGCTTCTTTTCATCATTTTATATGTGTTTTATTTGTTTATTGCATAAAAATACGGTAATCCTGATTTTATACAGGATTGTTGCAAAAATACTTATAAATATTTGTTTCTGCAATATGCAGAATGTGAAAACATGTTTATATTTTGCCTATCGGTCTGCCAACAGTATTCTGTCGAGCATTGGTCGCCAATCCTCTCCGTTTTCAACTTTTAGTGTGCATATACCGAGCCTGCGTGCTGCTTCTATGTTCTTTTCGCTATCATCGATAAAAAGTGTCTCTTCGGCTTTCATGTTGCCTTCGAGCAACATTTTTCGGTATATTTCCTCTCCCGGTTTTGATGCTCTCATTCTGAAACTGAAAAAGAGCATGTCGAAATAACTTCCGAGCGGTTTTCCTTTGCTTGTGAATTCTTCTGTTTCAGCCCAACCTTGTATGAATGGGTTGGTGTTGCTCAGTACTCCCAGTCTGTAACGCGTGCGTATCTGCTGCAGATAGTCAAGATAATCTTCGTGGACGCTCGCGATAAATCCTCGCCAGGCATGTGCTGCCTCTTCGATGCTTATTTCTCTTTTGCATATCTCTCCAAGCTCTGCACAGAACTGTTCTGCCGATATATCTCCGTTCTCGAATTTGAAGAATGCTCCTTGCTGGCAGTAAGGATTAAGGTATTCCTCGGGATTCTCCACTCCAAGAGCCTTGAACCTCTTTAATGCTTCGTGTGGGGTGAGGAGTGTCAGTACGCCACCAAAATCGAATATTATGTTCTTAATCATTTGTCAATATTGTTTCCTTTGCAAATATTATGCGAAGATAATGCTTTTTTAACGATTAACTTTGCATGCTGCAACATAAAAGGATAATTATTTTTAAATTACTGTTGTCTTTTGGTGATAAATGGATTATTTTTGCAAAATATGTGTCAGTTTGATAATTGGAGGATAAATATAATTTGTTATGGAAAATCTTGATGGCAGATTGGTTATAGGCGTATCATCGCGTGCGCTTTTTGACCTTGAAGTTGAAAATGAAATATTTGAAAAGTATGGTGTGGCAAAGTATCGTAAGTATCAGGAGGAACATGAGGATGAACCCCTTGAGCGCGGTACTGCCTTTTATCTTGTAAAGAGTCTGCTTGAACTCAACAAGCAGGCTAATCGTCCTATCGTAGAGGTGGTGGTTATGTCGCGCAACAGCCCTGAAACCGGTATGCGTATGCTCAAGTCGCTCGATATGTATGGTCTTGACATCACCCGTGTGGCACTCTCAGGCGGAGAATCCTTGTCGAAATATCTCAAGGCGTTCTCGATAGACCTGTTCTTGTCTAAGGATGAGGGTGATGTGCAGCGTGTGATGGATTCCGGAATATGTGCTTCTGCGCTCATCTATGCTCCACCTACTGATTTCAATCCGGAGGACAGTCGTGTGAAGATTGCATTTGATGCCGATGCAGTGATATTCTCGGACGAGTCGGAGTGCCGTTTCAAGAAAGAGGGCTTTGATGCTTTCTATAAATATGAAAAGGAGAATGCTGATGTGCCTCTGAAGGAGGGACCTTTTGCCAATCTGTTGAAGAAACTTTCATCAATCCAGGAGTCGTTACCTACCTCTATAGAACTTTCTCCTTTGCGTCTTGCTATTGTAACATCGCGTAGCTTGCCGTCGCATTTCCGTGTGATAAAGACTCTGCGTAAATGGGGTGTATATGTCGATGAGGCTTACTTCCTTGGCGGGTTGCGCAAGGATGAACTGTTGAAGGCTTTCGGTGCGCATATCTTCTTTGACGACCAGGATACACACCTCTCGGCTTCGAGCAAGTATGTTCCAGCCGGTAAGGTTCCTTACTATTCAGGTTCGGAGATAAACAGCGTGATTGAGGAGAAGAAGAAAAAGGAAAATAATGACTAAAAGAGTTTTTGGATAATGGAGTATCTGTTTATATTCTTGGCTGTTATTTTTGCCGTGACCGGTCTTTTGGGTGCTGTGTTGCCGGTGCTTCCCGGTCCCCCAATCGCTTTTCTTGCATTGCTTATGCTGTTGCTGTGTGACGGCAATGACATTTCTACAACAGCATTGGTTGTTACCGGTGTGCTTGCTTTGGTGATAACGATAGTCGATTACATTGCTCCTGTATGGTTTGCGAAGAAAACAGGTGGTTCAAAGTATGGCACTTGGGGGGCAACAATAGGGCTTGTGGCAGGGTTGTTTCTGGGGCCGCTTGGTGTTATTGTCGGTCCGTTTATCGGAGCGTTTATAGGAGAACGTATTGCAGATACCCCTTCCGAAAAGGCTTTTGGTGTCGCTTTCATGACTTTTGCCGCTTTTATGCTCACCACCGGGATAAAACTTGTTTATGGCGTTGTTCTTCTTGTGATGGTATGTAAAGAGTCCTGGGAAATAATCTTTAAATGAACATTTGATACAAAACTTTGGTTATAAGAGTGGCTGTGATTTTGCAGTCACTCTTTTTAATTGCTTATAATCATGAAAACATTTGTTCCTATTCTTCAGTTCGTGTTGATTTCCTTTCTTGTAGGATATATCTCGATGTTGTTGCAACGTGATGCTATGATGGAGTGGTATCCTACTCTTGAAAAATCTTCGCTTACCCCTCCGGGAATGGTCTTTTCAATAGTGTGGAGTGTGCTTTATCTTCTTATGGGTATTTCTGCCGGTCTGGTGTGGAGTACACGCACCGTATATTCGTGGGCACTTATACTAATGTTCATTCTTCAGTTGGCACTTAATCTCCTGTGGACTTTCTGCTTCTTCTATATGAAATCGCCTATGTTGGGATTTGTGGTACTTGTGGTGCTCTTCATGCTTGTGGTGCTGTATGTAGCAGGGTGTTATACACAGCATAAGTGGTCGGCTATAATCAATATCCCCTATCTGTTGTGGCTTCTGTTTGCCGGGTACTTGAACTGGTATGTGGTAATGAACAATTGATATTTATTCGTCTTGTACATAAGCTGCAGTCTCTTGTCATTCTGCAGCTTCTTTTAGTTTTTCCAGTATCTCCTGCTGTTTTTTGTTTAACGTGGGCAGGAATACTTTCAGTGTTATTATCAGGTCACCACATACTCCGGCTTTCTTGTATTCGGGCATACCTTGTCCGCGTAATCGCAATTTGCTGTCCGGCTGCGTGCCGGGTTTAATGGTTACCTTTGCGCTGCCTGTGAGCGTGGGGACTATGACTGTACCGCCTGAAAGCATGGTATAAAGGTCTGTTGTGAGGGTGGTGTAGAGGTCGTTCCCTTTGCGAATGAAACGTTTGTCGGGCTCTATACGAAAAGTTATATAGAGGTCGCCTCGCGCTCCGTTCAATTCAGCTCCGCGTCCCTTTATCTTAATCTTCTGTCCGTCGCTTATTCCTGCAGGTATGTTTATACGTATATTTTCGTTGTTGATGGTGAAGGTCTGTTTGTGTTCCGTAGCAGCCTCCTGCAATGTTATCGTGAGTGTCGCTTGCAGGTCTTTTCCTCTTGGAGCTTGTCGTTGACGGAAACCACTACCGAAAAGTTGCTCAAAGAAATCACTGAAACCGCTTGCGTTCTCTCTGTTGCCACTGAAATCTCCGAATCCGCCAAAGCCACCGAAATCATACGTTCCATCCGTATTGTCAGAGTATTGACGGCGCTGTGCTTCGAATTCATCGGCATGCTGCCAATGTTCGCCGTATTCATCGTATTTCTTGCGTTTCTCGGGGTTGCTTAACACCTCGTTGGCTTCGTTTATCTCCTGAAAACGCTCTTTTGCCTGTGGGTCATCCTTGTTTATGTCAGGATGAAACCTCTTGGCTTGTTTGCGGTAAGCCTTTCTTATCTCCTCCTGTGTTGCGCTCTTGCCAACTCCGAGAATCTTGTAATAATCGATAAATGCCATAATCAAAAGTTTTATAGTAAAACAATTGTTATGGCATTGTGGTTTGTCGGAATATGCGTTGCTGGTTATTTGCAGAGATAATCAAGATAACGGCTTATAGCTTCCCGGCATATCGGGCAGAATTCTGTCAGAGCCTTCATCATACATTCGGGCCAGCCTCGGTATATGCCTTTCTCAAGGTATCCTCCACCTTCGTATGCTCCTATCACCCAATCCTTTTCCGTAGTGCCTTCAGCAACAATTGTGGGTATTGGGGTGCTATCGGCAATCTGTTTCTCCCATTTTCCTTCAAAATGAACAAAACGTGTGAGGTTGGCTTCCCAAGGTTCTTTCCCTTCGGGGTAAAGTGCGCTCACAGTGTTGCCTTTCTCTATGTACTCGTCGCCAAGTCCCATTAGCGAATGTCCGAACTCATGTACATAAACCTCTCCGGTGCGTCCTGTATCACCGGCTGAACCGAGTCCGTAGTAGTTATATATTCCTCCTCCTCCGTATTTGTCTGTGTTGGTAAGGATGAAAATGCTTTCGTATGGTACGCTCGATGCAATGTCGCGAACTTTCTGAAACTCTTCGGTCATCTGGTAACGTTCGCTGTTGAACGTGTAGAAACGGGTGTCGAGCAGATTGTCCACCCATTTGCCTATGCCCGGTTTGTCAATGCCTTTCTCGTTCGAAGCTTTCCACACGGCGCGTATATTTATGCGATGCTTGTTTTGTGTGAAAGGTTCGTATTTGAAGAGTGCGTCGCTCCACATGCGACAAGCGTTGATGAACTTATCTTTATCTTCTTCGGTGAACCCGTCGGGCAGCAGTACAATGTCAAGGCTATGGGCTATATCACCACCAATGTGAATGTCGTAGCTTTCGCATTCTTTCTTGCGGGGAGCAATGTCATAACTATTGACATCCACCTTTTGCGAATATTTTTTCTCCCATATTTTGCTTACTTTGTTTCTTGCATAGAATTCTATAGTGAAATTATCTTTTGGTTCGGGAAAGATTACACTCTCGGGGAACGAACGGCTTGTTACGGTAGCTTCGGGTGTTGTTTGCCATTCATTGAACAGTGTGCAGTAGTTGTTCTTATATATTACTTTGCCCGTGGTGCTGTCAATAATTCTGAACATCTGCTCTCCGTAGTTGAACGGGTTTATGAGTGAAACTTTTGAGCCAGCCCATGTTCCTTCACGTATAACTCTGTCGAAATGGTATGTTTCATCTTTGCTGTCACCGGCATGGTGAAAGTCGAATCGCATGGTGTTGCCTGTGAAGTAGTCATTATAGATAACAGTTGTGTTGTTGGGGATGTAGTTATTTGCTATCTCTTTCTTTACAGAACATGATAACAACATAGGAAGCAATGCTAAAATAAAATATGCTTTTTTCATAATGGGTTGTTAATTTCTCTTTTATAGTTATGTGCAAAAATACATATTTATTTATTTTTTAAGAAATTTAATTGGCTTATGAGTTGTAAAAAATGCTAAACTATAATAAATAGAATTTCTTTTTTTGATGTTTTTGGATATTATTGCTAAATTTGCAAATAACAGCAAAACAGATAACTGGCTTTTTGAAAAAACAATCGGCACCTGCTTTATCTGTTTCGCTTCATTTTGCAGAAAATTTATAAATTTGTATTAACTAAGGAATTATGAAAAAAATATTTGTTATTGCGTTGGCAATTTGTTCGGCTTTTGCCGTTACATCATGTAAATCATCAAAGGATGCGTATCAGTCGGCTTATGAGGAGGCTCGCCTTGCCGAAGGTCAAGGTCAGCAGAGCGATGCCGTTGAGATTGCTCCTGTTGCATCTTCAACTGTTAAGGATATGGCTGAAGATACAACATACCGCACTGAGAAGGTTGTGGTGGCTTCAGGCAACGAAAATTCTCTCAAGGCGTTCAGCGTGGTTTGTGGCAGTTTTTCAACAAAAGTTAATGCTGACAATCTCCGTGACTCTCTTTTAGGCGAGGGCTATTCGGCTATTGTTGCCCAGAATCCTGAAACAGGAATGTATCGTGTTATATGTGCATCGTTTGATACAAAAGAGGAGGCTGCAGCAAACCGTGCGCAGTTCAAGGCAGCGCATCCTAACAACAGCGATTTCCAGAAAGCATGGTTGCTCT
>JAGBSZ010000090.1 GCA_017631585.1 Bacteroidaceae bacterium | reverse complement strand
TCAGAGTATGCCTTGCCACCGCGGTTGTAGTACATTGGGAGAATCTCGTTCTCGAGCAATGTGTAGATTGTAGCGGCATCGAGCTGATCCTGGAACTCCTGATTCTGGTATGTACGCTCCTCTTTCAAAGCCCAACCTGCACCTGGTTTGTAGCCCTCGCACCACCAGCCATCGAGAACCGAGAAGTTGAGGACACCGTTCATGAGAGCCTTCTCGCCTGATGTACCTGACGCCTCGAGAGGACGTGTAGGAGTATTCATCCAGATATCAACACCTGAAACGAGCAACTTAGCGAGGTCCATATCGTAGTTCTCGAGGAAGATAATCTTACCAACGAACTCAGGACGGCGTGATACCTCGATAATCTTCTTAATCAAGCCCTGACCTGCACCATCGTGTGGGTGAGCCTTACCTGCAAAGAGGAACTGGATAGGACGCTCAGGGTTGTTCAACAATTTAGCAAGACGGTCAAGGTCTGTGAAGAGAAGGTGAGCACGCTTGTAAGTAGCGAAACGACGTGCGAAACCGATAACAAGTGCATCGGGGTTAATCTTCTTAACAACGTCAACGATACGCATTGGGTCACCCTGGTTCTTCAACCACTCTTCGCTGAATGCCTTTTTGATGTAGTTGATAAGCATCTTCTTGCGAGCGATACGTGTATTCCAGATAGTCTCGTTTGAAATCTTGTCGATTGCATGCCAGATATCCTCGTTTGACTGGTCGTTGATGAAGTTTGCATCGAAGTTCTCCTTGTAGAGCTTGTCCCACTCAGGAGCAACCCATGTAGGATAGTGAACACCATTAGTTACATAACCAACGTGGTTCTCCTCAGGGAAGTAACCTTTCCAGATTTCAGCAAACATAGACTTTGACACCTTACCATGGAGACGGCTAACACCGTTGATTTCCTGGCAAGTGTTGCAAGCGAATGTTGACATACAGAAACGCTCGTTCTTGTCACCTGCGTTGATGCGACCAAGGTTCATCAAGTCGTCCCATGTGATATTGAGCTGGCTTGCATAACCTCTCATGTACTTGCCGAAGAGAGCCTCGTCGAAGTAGTCGTGACCTGCAGGAACAGGAGTGTGAACAGTGTAAAGGCTGCTTGCACGTACAATCTCAAGAGCCTCTTCGTATGTATAACCGGTCTTGATGTACTGTGTCAAACGATAGAGGTTGCAGAGTGCTGCGTGACCTTCGTTGCAGTGATAGATCTCTTTCTTGATACCCATCTTCTCCAAAGCTATCATACCACCGATACCAAGAAGAATCTCCTGCTTCAAGCGGTTTTCCCAGTCGCCACCATAGAGCTTGTGAGTGATAGGTTTGTCGAACTCGCTGTTCATATCGAAATCTGTATCGAGGAGGTAGAGAGGCACACGACCTACATTTACCTTCCATACATTAGCGTGTACATAATAGTCGATGTAAGGAACGTGGATTACAAGAGGAGTAACGCCGTCTTCCTCATATACGCGCTCGATTGGGAGCTGGTTGAAGTTCTGTGCGTCGTAGTTTGCAATCTGTGAACCGTCCATTGAAAGTGACTGGCTGAAGTAACCGTAACGATAAAGGAAACCTACAGCACACATGTCAACGTTTGAGTCTGAAGCCTCTTTCAAATAGTCACCGGCAAGAATACCAAGACCACCTGAATAAATCTTCAAAACGCTTGTCAAACCATACTCCATACAGAAGTATGCTACTGAAGGACGCTTTGCATTGGGCTTAACGTCCATATACTTGCGGAAATCAGCATAAACGCTTGCAAGTTTATCAAGAACTTTCTGATCTTTTGAAAGTTCATCGAGTTTTTCAACACCAAGTTTCTCAAGCAAAAGAACAGGGTTACCTCCACATGCTTTGTAAAGGTCCTTATCGAGCATAGCGAAGAGCTCTTTTGCCTCCTCGTTCCATACCCACCAGAGGTTACGAGACAACTCCTCCAAGTTTTTCAATGACTCGGGGATGTAAGATTTAACATTAACAGTTTTCCAACTTGGTTGGTTTGTGTTACTAATAGCAATCATATTTTATTTATTAAATGAATATTTTCAAATCAAATTCTCTCCTTAGCTGCAGAAAGAGCAAAATCATAAGCTTCGTAGTAGTTCTTTATAAAGTGCTTCCACAAAGCTTTTTCTGCAAGTTTTGCCACCTTTTTGCGACAATCACTCACCTCTTTCTCCGAAAGTTTTGCAAAGTTACAAATATTTTTTGTAATTACATCGGCTGCATCGAAATAGTTGCTGTCATTTCGGCATATAACCTCTACTCCATCAGCAAGTTTTCCTTCACGACCAAGAACGGAATTAACCCAAAGACCAAATCCGGCAAGTTCTGTAGTGATTGTAGGAATATGGAATGCCGCACTCTCAAGCGGAGTATAGCCCCATGGCTCATAGTATGATGGATATATGCTCAAATCGTTACCGATAAGAACATCATAGTAATCCATATTGAATATACCGTCGTTACCTTTGAGATAACAAGGAACATAGATAACTTTCACTTTGTTCTTGCCGCTACGGTTGTCTATGCACAGATTACGGATAGAGCAAGCAATGGCATCCTCATAGAAATTGTGCAGATTATGTGTCAAATATGGATTAGGCAGCGGAGTTTCCCAGCTATCCTTTTCTGAGTTAAGACGTTTTACAAGGTCTTCGCGTGCAACATCCGACCATGCAGGAACATCGATGAACGCGACAACATCACGCTCAAGTTCTTCGCAAGCATTAAGACGTGCCATTGACTCAAGGAACATATCTATACCCTTGTTACGCATCTCCATGCGACCACCAATACCTATTATAATAGCATCGTCAGAGATAGTGTCGCCGGTGAGAGCCTGTGCAACACGCAAACGCGCCTTGCGTGCGGCGTTTCTTTTGGCTGTAAAATCCTTGCCTACGGGAACAAAATCCTTCTCAAAACCATTTTCGAGGATTACGTCGCACTCACGCTCAAGCAACTGCTTGCACTCGCGTGCTGTAATCTCGCTTACAGTAGTAAAGCAGTCGATATTTGCAGCCGTTACCTTCTCTACAGACTGCTTTGACTCAACATTAAGCTCTGCTGCCATCTGGTCACCGTTGTAACCTTCGAAATAATCATACAAAGGCTTGCCGTTTGAAGCAATTGAACGACCAATGCTTGTAGCATGTGTTGTAAAGATAGTACCAACAGCAGGCAAATGCTTCTTTACATAAAGCGCAGCGTTACCGCTCTGCCACTCATGTGCCTGAACAACAACATTGCTACCCTTCTTGATATTTGTGTTATAGAAACTTTCGATAGCCTTACCTACGGCATAACCGAAAATCATAGAATCATCATAATCGCCATATCCATGGAGAGAATCAACACCATAGTCGTTCCACAACTCACCATATATAGCATCCTTATCGTCCATATAGCCTGTGTAGTCAACAAGCACCACCTTTGGACGACCGGGTATTTCCCAGTATCCGCAACGTACAGTCATTTTGTCGTTGCATGCCTTCTTGCGCCATGCGCTCCACAAACGCTTATCCTCTGTAAACAAAGGATTCTCCTTCTCCTTCCACAAATCAGGTCCGATATATACAGCTGTCAACCCCTCAACCTCCGACAAAGTGCGAGCCTTGGTAGAAACAACAGTGTAGATACCACCAACCTTATTACAAACCTCCCAACTGATTTCAAACAGATAGTCAGGACGCAATAATTCTTTTTTCATTAATAATCAAACTTATAATTCTCAAAAAAAATTAAGGCAGTTCACATTTGAATCACCTTATATAAAATAACATTTGAAGAGAAAGTACCCCCTCTCTCAAAATGAAGTGCAAAATTACAAAAATATTTTCGAATAACGAAATAACTGAGACAAATATAAAAAAATCCTAATTTTTCATTAAAACAGCAAACAGCATTTGACACAAATCTCAAAAATATATTAAAAAAACGCGTTAAAACCATTTTTTAGTCTATCTTTGTAAGTAATGAATTTTACATTCACATTAAACAAAACGTATAACATACAGTTATGAACAAGAAAGTTTTTGTTTCAGGATGTTATGATATGCTCCATTCAGGACATGTCGCATTCTTCAAAGAAGCTTCATCATACGGTGATCTTTATGTAGGCATAGGCTCAGACGCAACAATACGCGACTTGAAAGACCGAAAAACTATAAACACCGAACAGGAGCGACTTTACATGGTAAAAGCCATAAGATACGTAAAAGACGCATTCATTAACAGCGGTAGTGGCATAATGGACTTTGCCGAAGATGTAAAAAATCTGAAACCGGACATTTTCTTTGTAAACAGCGACGGTTACACACCCGGTAAGAAAAGTTTCTGCGAAGAAAACGGTATCGAGTTGGTAGTAAGCAAGCGTATTCCCGAAGCAGGATTACCGACACGTTCGACAACGGCTTTGCGCCAGGAGTGCAAAATACCATACCGCATTGACCTTGCCGGAGGATGGCTCGACCAACCACACGTAAGCAAATACCATCCGGGAGCAGTACTCACAATAAACATTGAGCCGGACTACGATTTCAACAACCGAGGCGGAATGAGTACATCATCACGCAAGGCTGCTATCGAAATGTGGCATATAGACATTCCGGAGGGAGACCGCGAAACACTTGCCAAGATGGTATTCCGCTACGAAAACCCTCCCGGAAGCCCATATATAAGCGGTTCACAGGACGCCATAGGCATTGTTATGCCATGTTTGAACAAACTGAACTACGACAACAACTATTGGCCTACAAATATTGAAAGTGTCAAGGACGACGACATTCTTGATTTTATCGAGAAAAATCTATGGCTCATACCATTGGCACCACGCGCCAGCGAATACGACGTTCTTGCTCATACACATATTGACGCAGAAGGCGCAAAACGCCTTGCACAGGCAGCAGAGGAGTGCTGGCAGGCATTGCTCAACAAAGATATCGACGCGTGGGGAAAAGCAACAACAGAATCATTCAATGCACAGGTTGCAATGTTCCCGAACATGATTTCTGAACACGTACAGAAAGCTATCGACGAATACAAAGACCATGTAAAAGGATACAAAATTACCGGTGCCGGAGGAGGTGGCTACCTTGTTGTAATCAACGACCAGCCGATAGACAAAGCCATACAAATTAGAATCAGACGAAAATAAACAACATCAAACAACATCATATATGAAAGGCATAGTTTTAGCAGGTGGCTCAGGTACGCGCCTCTACCCCATTACCAAAGGTGTAAGCAAACAGATGTTACCAATCTACGACAAACCAATGATATATTATCCTATATCAGTATTGATGCTTGCAGGCATAAGAGAGATATTGATAATATCAACCCCACAGGATTTACCGGGATTCAAACGCCTATTGGGTGACGGAAGCGATTATGGCGTACAGTTTGAATATGCCGAACAACCATCACCGGACGGACTTGCACAAGCATTTATCATTGGAGAGGAATTCATCGGAAACGATTCTGCATGCCTTGTACTTGGTGATAATATTTTCTACGGCAATGGTTTTTCAGCAATGCTACGCGAAGCAGTACAAGCAGCAGAAAAAGAGGATAAAGCAACTGTCTTTGGATATTGGGTTGACGACCCCGAACGATATGGTGTTGCAGAATTCGACAAAGACGGAAATTGCCTATCGATTGAAGAGAAGCCGGAAATTCCAAAATCAAATTACGCTGTTGTTGGACTATATTTCTATCCTAACAGAGTCGTAGAGATAGCAAAGAGCATAAAACCATCTGCACGGGGTGAACTCGAGATTACCACCGTTAACCAGCAATTCCTTGAAGACAAGCAACTGAAAGTTCAAACCCTGAAACGCGGATTTGCATGGCTCGATACCGGCACACACGATTCACTTGCCGAAGCCTCAATATTTGTAGAAGTCATTGAAAAACGCCAGGGACTCAAAATTGCCTGCCTCGAAGGTATCGCATATCGCAAAGGATGGATAACCGAAGAAAAGATGCGTGAATTGGCACAACCAATGATAAAGAACCAGTACGGAAAGTACCTGCTCAAAGTAATAGACGAAGTAAAACGCTCCGGACACTAAACATTCAAAAAGCAAACAAAGCGCAAAAGATATTAGAAGTTGTTTGAAATTCTAAAAAAAGAACAGAAAATTCTTGGTGCAACCAAATAAACGCACTATCTTTGCACTCGAAAATGAGAAATCATTTCACACAAGGTTGGTTCCGTAGCTCAGCTGGATAGAGCAACGCCCTTCTAAGGCGTGGGTCAAGCGTTCGAATCGCTTCGGAATCACAAAAAAATCTCGCAATTGCGAGATTTTTTTGTGATTTATGCAAGACTATATATAAAACCAAGTCAGAATCAAAAGACATTACAAAACGGACAAAACTTTCCTCATAATTTCATAATCGCTTTTTTCTCCGGGAGTCTTGAAATCTGATATACGCAATTCGCCGTTTTCATCAACCACATATACATACCTCTTAAACGACCACTCCTTTTCTTCATAGCTGTCACAAGAAAAACGTGCTACCACTATTGCACAATACACATTATCTGAAGCAGTGGCAACGCGCTCTACTTTCTCAACATCATATACTACGCTTTCGAAATAATCCTGACACTCTACAAACAAATCATATGCACCACCACCGGAATGCAGAACAATTTCACCGTTCTTTTCTTCCAGCCGGCGGACCTTCTCATAAGTAAAACGGAACGAACTTGAGCAATACTTCTCGACCAGACACTCATAACCCCCGGTCATGGTTTTGCTTATACCTGCAACATCGGCATAGACATTTTCAAGAAACACCTTAACCTCCTTTTCTCTCGCAAAAACAGAAAAAGAGGCAAAGAGCAAGAATACAAATACAAAAAATCTCTTCATGCAAAAACCATTAATACGAACAACTTTGCGACTTGACAAATTCTTCGGCAGGTTTTAGAGCATCAAGTTTGCCGACATCGATAAAATTGAGATTTTCAGCGACAACTCCATAAACAGGATATTTCGCGGCAAGCCACATATAGAAGTTCATTATCGGGAAGCGCACGCCTGCAACTTCATCAACAACCAATCCCTTCTCGGCAACATACTGCTCCATAAGTGCAAGCACCTTGTCACTGAGTATATGTATTCCCGAAAAAGCCAGTTTACGACACTCCGCAGGCACTATATCGGGCGATACAACATGGTAATCACCGGTATCGGTATTCATCCAACCCACCAAGCGCAAGGTATCGGTAGCAAAAAGCAAGAAACGGGTTGTATCGCGCTCACTGACCAAAAGAGTAGCTATGGCATCATCTGCAACCTGAGATTCAAACCACTTTATATCACAATTCGAAAGAATATCCACATTGTGTATAAGAAAGCGACCGCAACCTTCAAGATAACGCTTTGCATGCAACACCGCACCACCCGTCTCAAGCAACAAGGCGCGCTCATCACTGACAGCCAAACGCATCTCACCCTGCTCAAGTTCTTTCACCGCGTCGGTTACCACCCAGGGAGTCTCGACAATCCACCGTTCCACCTTATCGGCAAAATAGTGTATGTTC
>JAGBSZ010000089.1 GCA_017631585.1 Bacteroidaceae bacterium | reverse complement strand
ATGACCACCATATAAATTGGGCATACTAAGGAATCCGTTGGTAATAAGAACAGGTACATTCTGGCTATGCAGCATCACAAACAACAGGTTGGAGTATCCCTGGCATACAGCAGTTTTCTTTGTAAATACCGGATAAGGATCGTTGTTGACATACGAGCCGTCGCTGTATGTGCTTCCGTACTTCACATTTGAATATACCCATTTGAAGCATACATCATGAATATCCTTTTGTGTCTTGCACCCTGCAACAAGATTGTCGGTAAAGGTCTTTATCTCCTGATACTCGGCTGGTGATATGACTATTTTACCGATAGTATCCGTACACGCAATGCCTGCCGACTGCAACAATGCAGCGGCTGTCTTTTGTGGGTTATAAGGGTCGAGTTTCTCCGAGCCGTCGCTCTCAGGAAAAGAGGGGACTACATCATCGGCAATATCTTCCATTGTAAAATGTATGCTCTCAATCTCTTGAACATCGAATGTCGCCACTTCGCCATTTGAAAGTGTAACATGCATCAATTCCTTTTTCTCCTGTGCGGATATTCCGACAACAACAAATAATAATATCAGGACATTCAATATACGTTTCATGACTTTATGAATTTAATTGCAGTTTCGTTATATTTCACAATATAAATACCCGAGGACAATGCACCGAGTGATAATGCAGCACAGCCGTCGGCTGTTGCAACAGATGACATTACCACCCTGCCGTCCATGGAGTACAACATAACTTTACAGCCCGATTCCAATCCTGTGATATATACGGCATCGCCCTCGAGCCTGAAGCCGGCACGCAACTGTTCATCCTGCTCCTCTACATCCTCTATTCCGGTTGGAATCTCATTGACAAACTCAAAACGCTCCACCAAGGTACGCTTTACAAGAGCCTCATCGGTGTCGGAAACAATTTTCACCTCATCGTTCTGAAATGTTATATATGGTTTATCTGCTAAAAGAAAATAGACAGATGTTCCATCTTTCATAAGAACACTCAATACATCCTTTCCGTTTGCAAACATTGTTGCCGAAAAAGAGAAAAGCATTAACATCAACACTATTTTTTTCATAATCGAGTCTTTAATTGTTTTAATGATAATTACTCAAAACCGGAAAGCGGTTTATTCGGTATATACAATCTCGAAATCAGCATGCACACCGGTAAATGCCGATTTATTCACACTGACACCGGTCGGGATATATGCAACCTTGAGGTTAGGGCACTTTTCAACTGCACCGCCTTCGATTGATTTTGTTTCCTTTGGAAAGACGATCTCTTCGATGCCTTTATGACCGGATACTGTCATTTTGCCGTATGTGATACCCGATGCATAGTTCTCAACGGCTTTCAGTTCAAGACGTCTGAGCTTAGCCGGGATATATGCCGGAACATTTCTGTCTATTGTCTTATATACATCAGTGGGCTTATAACCTGGTGAATAGAACATTGCTCCTGCATAGCTTGAGAAGCATTTGTTTTTAGGGTCAACAGCAACAAACTCCACACTTGGCGCCTTATCGTTCAGACCAATTATGTTCTCGCCCATAGACTCAATGTTCGCACCAATGTAGATTTCGCGGACATTTGACGGAACCTCCTCCAATGGGTTAAAGCATGTAATTTTATATCCATGAGTACTGTAAGGAGCTACAAAAACATTCTTGTCGGTTACGACCTTGCATATATTCAGGAAGCACTCGTTGAAATTAATCCAACAATCATCCTCCTTGAACAGCACCACGTCCATGCTCGTTGGTGCCAGCCACTCTTTATACGAAGCAAGGTTAGACATTTGGTACTGTCCGCTGTTGGTGGGGTCACTCACATACCATGTTCCGTCGCAATTGACGTAGTTCCAAGCATGCCCCATACCATACAGCATGCCGTTTGATACACCGCTCTGCATATATCCGTTAACAACCATCGCCGGAACGCCCTGAGTGTGCAACATGACATGCAACAGATTGGCATATCCCTGGCATATAGCTGTTTTTGTCTTGAAAACCGAATATGGTTCGTTATTCACATATCCGCTTGCGTATGTAACATTCTTTCTTACCCAGTCGTAACATTTCTCATATATCTGATACTGGGTTTTCATACCGGACACAAGATTGTCGGTAAAGGTTTTTATTTCATCATACTGTTCATCGGCAATTTTCATGCGTCCCAATGTATCGGTACATGCAATGCCGGCCTTTCCAAGCAGCATGTTGACACTTGTTGCAGGGGTGAGTTTGTCGAACGACCATGCAGTAACGGCTGCAGGAAATTCAGGAGCTTCAACTGCAGTAAATCCCATGCCGTATATATCAGATACGGCATATTTGACAACCTTTCCTTGCGGAAGCGATATATACAGGGTGTCAGCCTGTTCTTGTGCTGAGACTGTCGCCACACATAACGACAATATTGACATAGTAATAAGTTTTTTCATAAAATTTAAATTCTTTTTTTCTACTCTAAATTAAAATTTGGCAATAAAACAGCATTAACCAGTGTTTATTTCATCCCGACAGAGCGAGTGACGAGGAATCTCTAAAACATTTTTTGAGATATCTCACATACGGTCGATATGACAAAAATGCTGAAATTCAGCCATTTGGGGCAACAAACATATTATCACCTTAAATATACCCATAAGGGTTATTCTACACTCTGTTTTACCTCTTCAACGCCATCAATCTGCGAAATATGGTTTATGACCTCCTGCAATTCAGCCGAAGAATGCACCGGGAATTCCATGCTGCAATAACCTATTGAATCCTTGCTGTCTGTTGAAATACGGGTCAACGACAACTGCAGTTTGTTTGTGATGCAGTCAATCAAATCGACAAGAAGATGATAACGGTCGATTACAACAATATCAATTTTTACCGGATAGAGGAATTCGCGATCCTCTTCAAAATTCACAGCTATAATGTCATCGCCATGCTGTGAGGCAAGACGTATGGCACTCTTGCAGTCGCGACGGTGAATGGATATTGTGCCGTCTGGGTTCTTGAATCCGATAACCTCATCACCGGGCAACGGACGACAATTCTCGCAACGGTCGTAAGGTAATTTGCGTTGTTTGTTGAGGAAATTGTTTATACGGGTCTTTGCCTTATATGTGGATACCGCCTCAAGCCAATCTTTCTTGGGATAGACATTTTCGTTTGAGCCAATCTCCACCACATCGCCACGTTCAAGTTCCGTTTTCACCGAAGAGAGCAATCCGTTGATGCGTGCATACTGTGCATGCAAGCCAAGCTCGCTGTGTATCTCAAAGGCAAAATCAAGCGCAGTGGCACCTTTGGGAAGAATTATACCCTTGCCCTCCGGGGTGTAGGCTATAATATCATCATTGTAGAACGACGATGTCACACCGTCCATATACTCAACCTCCTTACCGCGTGTAGCCATCTCCTGAAGCACATGCTTGAACTTCTCGAGCCAGTTGGTAATTGTTGTTTCGGTACTCTCGGCAATACATCCGAACTGAGACTTACGAATCATGCGTTCCGATGATATATGCACCTCTTCCCATGTTCCCTGCGGATTGAGCAACTTCACATGGTAGCTCTGATAACCGTTCTCCTTGGGCGAATCGATGAAGTTTGCCACACTGCCCGGTTTTTCCTTGAAGCGGTCGGTGAGGATTGAGTAAATCTTGAGACTCATATCCTTCTCGGAATATTCGTGAGTGTTGGGATATATTATCCTTATATAATATTTACCCTCTACGTGCTTGAAATCACATCCCGAGCTATGCATCTTGCGCCACGCGCTGTAAGGACCACGCGAATAGACCTCGGTACGCGCCATGAATATATCATTATTCTCGAGCAGACGTTCAATCTCGAACATGAAAGACTTTAGCCCAGGCTCACGCACCTTCATCTCCTTTTCGAGTTCGCTTTCAAGGAATGCATACTCGCGCGGACAACGGTAGCGGAACGAGAGGTTCTCCATTTCGCGTTTGATGTAATACAATCCCAAACGGTGTGCCAACGGAGCATAGAAGTAGTCGGTTTCTCCGGCAATCTTCATCTGTTTGTCGGGGCGCATGCTGTTGAGAGTGCGCATATTATGCAAACGGTCGGATAGTTTTATAAGCAAGGCACGAATATCGTAGTGCAACGAATTGAGCATCTGCTTGTAGTTGTCAATCTGGCTCGATGAAGTTGAAGCGGTGCTCTTTTTCTTCTTTGTCACCACATCGACAAGAAACGCCACATCATCGCCAAATCGCTGGCGTATATCATCTATTGTGTAATCGGTATCCTCAACCACATCGTGCAGGAACGCAGCGATAATAGGATTTGCTCCCAGACGCAACTCCTCTGCAACAATCTTTGCTACAGCAACGGGGTGCATGATATACGGCTCACCCGACTTGCGACGCTGTTCCATGTGTGCCTCACGTGCAAGGGTGTATGCATCGGCAACTCTTTTGATATCCTCAGCCGACAGGCGACGTTCCAAACGTTCAAGAAGTTCTTCGACTTCCTTGTCTATTTTCTGATACTCCATGTGTTCTTTCTTCGATTATGGACATTTTTCCCTCATTAACCGCAAATTTGGCAAAAAAAGATAAACAGCAAAACAAATTCACTGTTTTTATTCTATAATAATATTAAAAAAGAGATAAAAAAACACAAAAACAGACACTCTGGAAATTAAAATTCAAATAAAAGCATCTGTTGGCTGAATATTCATCATAAATTTATATCTTTGCAAGATAGAATATGGCAAAAAGAGAATATTAAACAACTAAAATATGATAGAACAGATAAACAGCCTGTTTGAAGAAATCAAAGGCACTACAGCCTCAAATGCAGAGGAACTCGAAGCACTACGCTTGAAATACTTGAGCAAGAAAGGTATCATCAATGCCCTCATGGCTCAGTTCCGCGAAGTTCCTGCCGAGCAGAAAAGAGAGGTAGGCGTTAAGCTGAACGAACTTAAGAATGCCATTCAGGAGCAGTTCAACGCCCTGAAAGAGCAAATAGAGAACAAAGAAGAGGAGCAATGCGAAATTGACCTCACACGTCCATCGTACCCCACAGTGCTTGGCACACGCCACCCGCTCTCTATTGTAAAGAACGAGATTGTGGATATATTCGCACGCTTGGGATTCTCTATCGCCAACGGCGTGGAGGTTGAGGACGACTGGCATGTATTCTCGTCAATGAACTTTGCCGAGGACCACCCTGCACGCGACATGCAGGATACATTCTTCATCGAGGCACATCCCGATATTATTCTTCGCACACACACAAGCAGCGTGCAGAGCCGTGTAATGGAGACAAGCCAGCCCCCTATCCGCATCATTGCTCCGGGACGCGTATATCGCAACGAGGCGATAAGCTACCGCGCACACTGTTTCTTCCATCAGCTCGAAGGTCTTTACATCGACAAAAACGTATCGTTCACCGACTTGAAGCAGGTGCTTCTGTTGTTTGCACAGGAGATGTTCGGCAAAGAGACCAAGATACGTCTTCGTCCGTCATACTTCCCGTT
>JAGBSZ010000088.1 GCA_017631585.1 Bacteroidaceae bacterium | reverse complement strand
CTAAACGCAATCCTGACCGCAGAGAGCAGACTATCCGAAATCCGGGATGCATTCTTCGAAGTAATCGACGAATACGCATTCCCTGTAATCGCAATGCACGGGGCAGACTACACATACCGTGTCCTCGCCGAAGACATCAAAGCCTGGATGTATAAGAAATGCAGAGCAGTCCCGCAGGATGCCGACATCAAAGAGTGGATGAAAATCTACGCTGCTGTCAAAAAAGGAGAGATTATCAGCTACAGAATCGAGCAGACAACCAAAGCATTCGCTGAAGAATTAGAAGAAAAAGAAAACGAGGCATACGCATGAAATACGAAAAAACACCCGTAAATGAATACCTGATTGCAGACGAACTCTTAAACTCCGAAGCATACGAAGAACTCTTCAGTATCTTCTCCGACCTTGAAGGACTGGTTACCGGAAACCTCCCCGAATCGTTACTCATCGAGCCTGCAAGACTTGTTCAGGTCGAATTCGAGGAAAGAACCGGACTTTACCTGACCCGTCAGGAGATTGTTGACGCATACATCCGTTTTTCAGGAGAGGTCTATGACTAAATACAGCCAGTACGTGAGACGGAATGACTACTTTGTCATCTGCAAACAGATGCGGGGTGACTGGATTCCAAACTTTGTGGATGGGAAAATCTATTCGACCGCAATCGATGGATATCTGACACCATCTGTTAATGACTGCGGATACCAGGTTCTCAGTATTGACAGCGGTTACGGAAAGCACAATGTAACATTACACCGTGCTCTCTGGGTGATGCGGCACGGAATTCCATGCAATCCGGATATGGAGGTTGACCATATCAACCATAACAAGCAGGACAACAGGCTTTGCAATCTGCGGCTTGTAACTGTTTCCGATAATCGCAGAAACCGTCCGGAGAAGTTTGCAAGAGCCGAGGCTATCCGTGCGGAACGCGAAGCAGGGGCAACTACGGCTGAACTTGCAAGTAAGTATCAGTACAGTCAGAGAATGATTCGAAATATCGTTGCAAACGAGCGGTATGTAAGAGAGCTTTATCCAGGTACTGAGGTTAAATCTCATCTGCATCTGAAGAGTCCTGCAAAGGGCGGGTATCTTGTCTGGAGGAATAAATGAACGCGGATGAGTTTGAGGCGGCAGTTCTTGCCGCTTATCCTGTTTCCGATGAGGTTTTCGAGAGAGCGATGTGGATGGGTGAGGCTGCTGATGCGTGCGGTATTCTTTCGAAGCGATACCGCAGATGTGAATCGTCTTTGACTCAGAGAATCAGATCTGATGGTCTGACATCTGATGAGTATGAGTTAAAGGAGCTGACAAGGCCTTTTTCGCGGGTGAATATTCCTCTGCTGAAGGCTGAACGTCCTGATGTGTTTGAGGAGGCGGTTCATGTGAAGCAGGCTTTTGCTGAGAAGACACTTGGGAGACGTACGCTCTACGATATGGTCGCAGATGTTCTGGGAGCTGAGGTTTCGAAGCATGAGGTGGTGACGGTAACAGACATCCGCTCTCTTCTGCCGGATGCTGAAGCCGCTTTGTATGTCGTGGAGGGAGATGAGTTTGTAAGGTATGCGGTGGTTTGCCGATGAAGCACTGGTACTTGATGGATGGGCTTCGCTCGAAGGAGGAGCTTGAGCGGTTAATCGCGGAAGAAGGGTCTGCTGTTCGGGTTGCCCGGAGGGTTGGATGTTCGAGGCAGACTGTGTCAAAGGCTATGAAGATGTACGGGCTTTGCTGGAGAGGGTTTGTTGCGTCAGAGGAGGTGTGCCGGAGGCTTTCCCTCCGGTGATTTT
>JAGBSZ010000004.1 GCA_017631585.1 Bacteroidaceae bacterium | reverse complement strand
ATTGGGCTGTACGCCACCGTTGGACAGTGCTTATTGCCTGCTTCTCGATATTCATTGCCAGCTTGTTCACATTCCCGAGCCTAAAGAGCGAATTCTTCCCCTCACAGGATAGTGCCCGTGCATCTGCGACATTGGAGTTGCCAATAGGAACACGTGTTGAGAGAGCCGAAGAGATTGGTCTAAAACTCACTAACCTGTGGATGGAACGCTACGGCAAGGACTTGAAAGCCTGCAACTTCACTGTAGGACAGGCTGACGAGGAGAATGCCTTCGCATCAATGAGTGACAACGGTTCACACATCATAAAGTTTAACTTTTCATTCGTTCCATTGACAGAGCGTACTCTTGGACTATCTGAAATATGCGACCAGATGCGTGCCGACATTAAGAACAGCTTCCCTGAGATAGCACGTTTCAACCTGCAGTCAGGTGGAGGCGGCATGGGAGGACAGGTAACAGCTTCGTTCGAGATTTACGGTTACGACTTTGCAGTGACAGACAGCCTTGCAAAGAATCTTGCCTGCAATCTTGAGAAGTCACCTCTTATTTCACAGGTAAACATAAGCCGTAGCAACTACCAGCCCGAGTATCAGGTTGACTTCGACCGCGAGAAACTTGCAATGCACGGTCTTAACCTCAGCACTGCCGCTACATATCTGCGCAACAGATACAACGGTGCCCTTGCAACATACTTCCGCGAGGATGGTGACGAATACGACGTAAAGGTACGTTTCGAGCCTGAAAGCCGTACAAGCATCGCAAATATCGAGAATGTGGTTCTGTATTCAAACAACGGAACAAAAGTACGCGTAAAGGATGTCGGTAAGGTTGTTCAGCGCGAGTTGCCTCCGACAATCGAGCGCAAGGACCGCGAGCGTATCGTAAAGGTTGATGCCGTAATGGCTGCAGGAGCAGCACTCAGCGACGGTGTAGCATACGGAATGGGAGTTGTCAACGAGATGGCAATCCCGAGCGGATACTCGATACAGATTGCCGGTTCATATGAGGACCAGATGGAATCAAATGCCGAAATGGGAGTACTTGCATTGCTCATAATCCTGTTGGTATTCATTGTAATGGCAGCGCAGTTCGAGTCGCTCACCTATCCGTTCATCATCATGTTCTCCGTTCCATTTGCTTTGAGCGGTGTATTGATAGCACTATTCATCACAGGAACAACAATGAACATCATGTCAATACTTGGTGCCATCATGCTTATCGGTATCGTAGTAAAGAATGGTATCGTACTCATCGACTACACCATGTTGTTGCGTGAACGCGGTCTTGGTATCATTCCGGCTACAGTACGTGCCGCACGAAGCCGTCTGCGTCCTATTCTGATGACCACATTAACCACCATCCTCGGTATGGTTCCATTGGCAACCAGCCAGGGTGTAGGAGCAGAGATGTGGCGTCCGCTGGGTGTTGCCGTAATCGGTGGTCTTACAATATCTACAATCATGACATTGGTTTACACACCTGTAATGTATTGTATATTCGGCAGCAACGGTATCAAGCGCAACCGCAAGAAGCTGAAAGCAAAACGTGACCTTGAGCAGTACTGGAAAGAGCACAAGAGCGAGGAAATGCTTATCAACGCGAAGAAGTAACATTTAAACAATATCCCGGGTGGCTCGCCCACCCGGGAATTAAAGAAAAAAATATATGAAAGGAATATTTATAGCTTTTGACCAGGCACACAAGGATGCCGTCATAAGCGCACTTGATAAACTCAACTGCCGTGGTTTCTCATTCATCGAACAGCTGCAGGGTCGTGGCAGCAAGACAGGAGACCCACACTACGGCACACACGCATGGGCATCGATGAATTCAGGCATCATCACAATGGTTGAGGACAACATTGTTGACAAACTGTTGGAAGCACTCAAGAACATTGATGAAAACGCAGAGATGTTAGGCTTGAGAGCCTTTGTCTGGAACATCGAACAATATTATTGATTAAAAAATAAAAACTCGCAAAAAATTGCGAGTTTTTATTTTTTAATCAATATCCTCATCAGAATCATCCAGGCGGTCATTCCAAAGATACTTTTGGGTCTCCTTAGCAATTATGCCGGAAAGGAATATCAGAGAAATCAAGTTCGGGATAGCCATTAGAGCATTAGCGATATCAGCCAGATTCCACACCATAGATAGATGCACTACGGCACCCACAAAGACCATAGCAATAAATATACCTCTATAAACAAGCATCCATTTTTTACCTTTCAGGTACTCCATAGCCTTTTCACCATAATAACACCATCCGAGAATTGTAGAGAAAGCAAAAGTTATTATACCGAATGTCAACAACGGAGTTCCGATGTATGGAATCTTGTCAAAAGCCTCCTTGCTCAATATAGCACCATCGCTGTATGTAATATCAGGATAAGCCAATACGCTTGATACAAGTACCAAGCCTGTCAGCGCACATATAACCACTGTATCCCAGAATGTACCGGTAGAAGAGACCAACGCCTGACGCACCGGATTGCGTGTCTGTGCCACAGCAGCCACGATAGGGGCAGAACCCATACCGCTCTCGTTGCTGAAGAGTCCACGGGCAATACCATAACGTGCAGTCATTATTATTGTACCGCCGACAAAACCCCCTCCTACAGCCTTAGGGTCAAAAGCCGAAACCACTATGAGTTGCAACGCCTCCCACACATAAGAGCCGTTTACAAAAAGTATATATATGCATCCTATTATATACAACACAGCCATTACCGGGACAAAAGTAGTACATACCTTTGCTATACCCTTCACTCCAAAGATAACTACCAAAGCGACACATGCAGCAATCACAAGTCCGGTCCATCCATGAGGCACGCCGTACGACTCATAACAGAGAAGAGATATCGCATTGCTCTGCACCATATTACCAATGCCGAACGAAGCAACCACCGTGAATATTGCAAACAGCACTGCAAGCCATTTAAGTCCCATTCCCTTTTCCAAAGCATACATAGGACCACCTGCCATATTACCATCAGGCGTACGTACACGGAACTTCACTGCAAGCAATCCCTCGGCATATTTGGTAGCAATACCCAACACACCGGTAAGCCAGCACCACAAAACAGCACCCGGACCACCGAGCGTTATGGCAGTTCCCACACCTATAATATTACCGGTGCCGATAGTAGCTGCAAGTGCAGTAGCCAAAGCCCCGAACTGGCTCACGTCACCTTTTGCCGACTTGTCGGGAGTAACAGAAAGACGAATAGCCTTCAATATCTT
>JAGBSZ010000087.1 GCA_017631585.1 Bacteroidaceae bacterium | reverse complement strand
GAGCATTCCAGGTGACAAGGAAGGATACTTCTGTGGATACACACAGCTTGAGAGTTTCTCTGCAACCCACAATGAGATAACAGAGATTCCCGATATTTTCAATGCTAAATCGGTATATGTGTTCCAATCGGTTAACTTCTCTTATAACAAGATTGCCGGATTTCAGAACGGAAACCGTTTCCGTGGAATAAATGCAACCCAGGTGAACCTTTCCGACAATCATTTGAAGACATTCCCGAGCGTGTTGTTCAAGACCGGTTCTCCAATGAATTATCTCGTTCTTGCCGGCAACGGAATGGAAAAGATTGCACCGGGTTCATTGAAGGGTCCTGAGGCTTGGCAACTCGAGGCTCTTGATTTGAGTTACAACTATTTGAGCAGTCTGCCCGATGATTTCTATTCCACAACTTTGCCTTATCTTTCGGGTCTTGACCTCAGTTTTAACTCTTTCTCTGAGTTCCCGATAAAGCCATTGGATATTAGCAGGCTACAACGTTATTTTGTGCGTTATCAACGCGATAAAGATGGTAACCGCATTCTCAAGGAGTGGCCTGTAGGTATCTCTTCGTGCCCATCATTGAGTTTCTTGTGTGTCGGTGGAAACGACTTGCGCAAGATTGATGATACAATATCTCCTAATATATTCTATTTTGAGATTGCCGATAACCCCAATATCTCCATCGATCTGTCGGCTGTGTGCGACTATATTCGTTTGGGCTATTATATGTTGGTATATGATGTTACGCAGGACATCCGCGGATGTGATGCACTTGATTTGGAACGATAAATATTAAACCGAAATGTCATGAAGAATATTATAAAGATTACATTTTCGTTCATAGCAGCCATTGTAGCTTTTGCCTGTACCGATAAAGACGGTATTGCGGATGTAGGATTCTCTTTGGGAGTGTATGAGGACAGAGCCATTGAGATGAATGCTGCCGGTGGAAAGGATATTGTTTTTGTAGAGACCAATGAAAGTTGGGTGGCAACAACCAACGTTCCGTGGATTACCATTTCTCCTGCAAACGGTGTCGGTTCAATGAGCTGTGAGGTGATTGTGGATTCTGCTCTTGAGAATACTGACCGCGAAGCGCAGATACGTTTTAAACCGAATGCTTCTGCCGAAAAAAGTGTAAAAGTAAAGCAGTATGGATTCGAGAAGATGATTCTTCCCAAGGATACAGTCATTACTATAGAATATTCGGCAAATAAAGATGAGAGATTCTTTGAAACCGAAATAACTTCCAATGTTGATTTCAAGGTGGAATACGATTATGCTTCGGGTGAGGAGTCTGTTTCGGTTATTCCATGGTTGGAATGCAAGAAAAAACAGATTGCGAAAGGTGAGACTGCACGTCCCAATACAGTGAAGTTACGCTTCGACTGGAGAATGAATACTGCTCCGGAAGAGCGTAAAGCCAAAATCAAGTTCGTTCCGGTGAATGATGCCGACAAATTGGATAAAGAGGCTTTCCTCTCAATTGTGCAGAAGCCTGCTGTCAAGATAGAGGACAACCGTGCCGGTGACTCTATCGCACTGCTTGTAATCAACGAACTTCTGAACTGTTGGAGCGGTGTATGGGATGCAAGCGAGAATTTGCAGTATTGGCAAGGTGTAAAGCTGTGGGAGAAGACAGATACAGCCCTGCCTTGTCCCGAGGCTGTCGGTCGCGTGCGCTCTGTTGCATACGCTTACCTTAACACACAGGAGAGTCTGCCTCCACAGGTAAAGCATCTTAAATATCTTGAATCATTCTCGGTTGCAACAAACGTAAATGAGGATATATTGAGAATTGATTTGGGTCCTGAGATATGCGAACTGCAGTATTTGAAGAACCTGCATATATTTTCGTATGGACTTTCTTCTCTACCCGAGGAGTTCAAGAATCTCAAAAAACTTGAAGTTCTTGATTTAAGTTCGAACAACTTTACCGAGATTCCGGAAATTCTGACACCGGAAAATTTCCCTAATCTTAAATCATTGAGTCTTAATAACTCCCGTATAACACAGAGTGCGAAGGATTTGAGTAAAATTACAAAAGGAGACAGTATTGGTCTCTATCTCAAATCGAGTGTGGATGGAAAAGATAATCCGCTCCGCAAGTTGCTTCTTTGGGAAAAACTTGAGGAACTCGATATATCCAACTGCTATATCGAAGGTTCTTTGCCCGATTTTAAAGTGGGAGAAGATGGCGTCAAGGCTTATGCACAAACAGATGTAGATGCATGGGGTAAAGACACCATACAATACCTTGCCGATAACGAAATGCCAAGAATCCTTCCGAATTGTACAAGTTTGAAGTTGAATCTGAATTTCTTTACGGGTGATTTGCCCGATTGGCTGCGCTACCACCCTTATCTGCTCGAGTGGATTCCGGAGATTCTTATATACAACCAGTATGAGAAGGGTAAGGATTCATCAGGAAAGGCTGTCGGTTTTGGTAATGCAACTACCACATTTGATTATTACTATGAAGCTTTTCCAAAGATGAGAGCGAAATATGAATTAAAGGACGAAATATATAATGAATAATATGAAAAAGATACTGGTATATATATTGTTTGCAGTTTTCATTCTCTCTTGTCAGGATAACGGTATTGACAATGTCTGCACTGTGGAAAAAGAGTCTGTAGCAATTGCTGATGGAGCAGTGGAGGGTGAATTGCTTATAAAGTTTGCTCCTGCAATGGAACGTATTCTCGACACTCATTTTGCTACGCGTGCAGTGGCTACACGTTCCGGTATTCCTTCCACTGACGAGGTGCTGGAGATTCTTGGAGCATACCGCATAGAGCGTGTGTTCCCTGTAGATCCACGTACAGAAGAACGCACACGTGAGGCTGGGCTACACCTTTGGTATAAGGTCTCTTTTGATAAGGGAATAGATGTTGCAGAGGCTTACAGTCGCCTTTCAACACTCGGTGAAGTGTCCAAAGCACAATGCAACAGACGTATATTCCGAATGGATAGCGGTCGTCCTGTGTTTGTGAAAAGTGCAGATGATGCAACAGTGGAGAATCCTGATGAAAATATATTCAATGACCCTGACTTGGATTTGCAGTGGGGATATATCAACAAGGGTGGATATGATTTTGAGACCGAAAAGGCAAAAGCCATAGTCGGTTGCGATGTAAACTGCAAGGAGGCATGGGAACTCTGTACCGGAGATACCTCTATTATTGTAGGTGTTATGGACGAGGGCGTTCTTATCGACCACCCCGACCTGGCTGCTAACATCTGGACCAACGTGGATGAGATTTATGGTTCATATAATGACAATGACGGTAACGGTTTCAATGGCGACCGCCATGGTTACAATTTTGCTTCGGACAGAGGTTATATCTCTGCAACCGGTACAAACGACACAGGTCATGGTACGCACGTTGCCGGAACAATTGCTGCTGTGAACAACAATGGCATTGGTGTGTGTGGTATTGCCGGAGGTGATGCAGCGAAAGGTCAAAAGGGTGTCAGGATTATGCCGTTACAGATATTCGACGATAGTCGTGCATCGACTGTTGCCCTTGAAGCAAAAGCTTTCAAATATGCGGCTGACAACGGCGTTGTAATAATGCAATGCAGCTGGGGATACAACTCGGCTTATGCAAATGAGGTGCAAGGTTACATGCCCGGTCCCGGTTCTGAGGAGGAGTGGGAGAAACTGTATCCGCTCGAAAAGGAGGCAATAGACTACTTTATAGAGAATGCCGGTTCGCCTAATGGAGTTATTGATGGCGGTATCGTTGTTTTCGCATCAGGAAACGAGTCTTCGGGAATGTCCGCTTTCCCCGGAGCCTACAGCAAGTGCTTGGCTGTAAGTGCCATAGCTCCCGACTTCACTCCTGCTTCATATTCAAATTTCGGTGCTGAGGTGGATTTTACAGCCCCAGGTGGTGACGGTGACTACTATGGTCTTCCCGGTTCTCCCAATGAAAATGGCAGTATGATTTATTCGACTATGACCGAAGAGGGTAAGGCTTGTTATGGATATTACGAAGGTACATCGATGTCATGTCCTCATGTATCGGGTGTGGTTGCTCTTGGACTTTCATATGCGGCACAGTTGCGCCGTCATTTCACAGCAGAGGAGTTCATAGAGTTGATGAACAAACAGTCTGATGATATTGAAAAATATTTTGAAGGCGAGAAACTAACCCATTTCAACCACTCTTCTCCCGGTTCTTATGCAACAAAAACACCATTGTCAAAATACAAAGGCAAGATGGGTAAACTCGTCAATGCCGGCAAATTGCTTAAGGCTATTGAGGGTGCCGGACGTGATATGAAACTGCCGAATGTATATGTAGCTCCGCAACAGGAGGTTACAATAGAACTCTCACGTTTCTTTGTGGATGGAGATAAACTGGAATATATATGCGAAATCAATAACAAGAGTGTTGCAACAGCTGTTATTTCCGGAACAAAATTGACGGTTACCGGTGTTACCGGAGGCTTTGCTTTATTGACTGTTTACGTAAATGGTGCCAGCCATATTGTCAATGTAACAGTGCGTGAAGATGCCAATAATAATGGTTGGATGTAATGTTTTGATATGAAAAGAGCAGCCCTGTTTGTCTTCACTTTCCTGTTGTTATTGTCGTTTCCGTTGCAGGCACAGACAAAACGTCTGTCACGAGAAGCGATAGATTCAATAAGAAACATAAAGGTGCCTGAAAACGGAGAAACCATTCTTGCTTTTGCTGTAAAGGTTGTGGATTTCGGCACAATATATGAGAGTGATTCTGCAAGGACATTTTCTTTTCAGTTTCGGAACTCTTCGAATGAAAGAGTGGTGCTGTCGAACGTAAGCGCGAATTGTGGCTGCATATATTCGCGTTGCGAAAAATATGAATACGAGCCGGGCGAGGAGGGTACATTATATGTCAAGTTCAACCCAAAAGGTCGTTCGGGAACGGTTGACAAGAATATATTTGTGTATGCAATGACGGCTAAGGATTTTTATTCCGATACAAAAATAGAAAATTCTCGCCCTATGCTGGTTGCCAAGTTGACGTTGCTTGGCAATGTGGTTGACACAAATGAATGGAGACACCTGCCTGTTGCTGTAGGTAGTCTGCGCTTGAAACGCAGGGATGTGGCTTTTGAGCCTGTAAAATCAGGAACAACGCCACAGATGCGTATCCCGTGTGCGAATGTGGGGACAACTCCTTTAAGGCTCTTCTCGAGGCTGTTGCCCGAATTTATTACTTTCGCCACCGAACCTGCGGAACTTGCACCCGGCGAGGAGGGGGATATTGTAATTACAGTTGACGGCAACAAGTTGCCAAAGAACGGCAATGACAAATATAGTATATTGATTGAGGGTGTTGAGGGACGTGTTTCGGACCGTACAATAGAAATTAAAATTGAAAATAACAAAGAGTGATTATATGAAAAACCTTTTTAAAAACATCGCGATATTTTTTGTGGTATTCTCTTTTGCTGCCTGTTCAAATGACGATGTTGACTTCGCTCCAAAGTCATTGGAGGTAACACCGCATAATATTTCAGGTTATTGGAAGTTGACGGAACATAACGGACAGAAAATCCCGCAAGGACTATTCTGTTACGTGGAATACATACGTAAGGACAGAAAGTTCGTCATGTATCAAAAGTTTGACAGTATGTATCCACGTCGCATCACAGGAGTTTTTTCTATTGAGAAAGACAAGTACGGCAAATACATCCTTAACGGAAAATACGACTATGGCATGGGTGAATGGAACAATAAATATTTTGTTACCGAACTGCTCGAAAGCTCAATGATATTGACTGCTGATTCCGAAAATGCGGAAATCAGCAAGTACATACGTTGTAATGAGATTCCGGAAGATATTATAGAGTCTGCAAAATAAGTAACATTAAAAAGGGCTGCCTAAAATGATATGAACCCCAAAAGTTAGACAAAAAACTTTTGGGGTTCATATCAAAAGTAAAAATTGGGTCGCTCTATTGTAAAAAAAATGCTTTTTTATGCTGTTTATAAAACAAAACAGCTATATTTGCATTATAAATAATGGGAGAAATCCTCTCCCGTTTCTATTAAGGAATATCAAAATCAATTTTGCTCTTTTTGTGAACTTATTTCTCTTGTGAGATATAACGTATCATTCATTTATGTATCATATAGAACAGTTGAGAAGCAAAGAGATTGCCGATTTGCAATCCATTGCTCAAGAGTTGGGAATTAAAGGTATCAAATCTCTTGACAGAGATTCGTTGATTTACCGTATTTTGGATGGTCAGGCTATGCAGAACAGCAAGAGCGGTGCGCCTGCTGTCGTTAAGGAAGAAAACAGAATGAACCGTCGTGAGCACAGACGTCATCGCATACACGCTGATGCCCCAAGCAAGGTATATACCGCTACAGGTGATAAGGCTGTAAAGTTGGATAATAATGAGCCAAAGAAGGTTGTTGCCGAGCCGGTTGTACCTCAACCACAGGTGCAGGAGGTTAAACCCATTGAGGCTGTAGCTCCTATAGTTGCGGAAGCTGTAGCTGCAGATAAAAAGCCTGCTGCGAAGAAGCGTGGACGCAAGCCCAAGAATACGGAACAGGTTGCACCTGTTGCAGAAAGCACTGTTGCAACAGAACCTGTAAAGGAAAAGGTTGAACCGTCAGAAGTTGTGGAGAAGAAAGAGAATACCGCTGCTCCCAAAAAACGCGGACGCAAACCAAAAGCAAAGCAGGAAAAGGTGCAGGAACAGCCTGTTGCTGAAGAAAAAACAGCTGTAACAGAGCCAATCGCAGTAAGCGAAGGTGAAGAGTTTGTGCCTATAGAGGACCTTCCGAGCGATGCAAAGGAGTTGCCTGCAGAATTGGTTGATAAATTCGATAAAAACAGCAAGGAACACAAGAAAAACGATAAGAATCAGCATCGTCATCAGGAAAAGCGTAACGAACAACAGCAACCGGTTGAAGAGGTGCAGAAGCAATATGATTTTGCCGATGTTCTCCGTGTTGAGGGTGTCCTTGAGATAATGCCTGACAATTACGGATTCCTTCGTTCATCCGACTATAACTATCTTGCTTCGCCCGACGATGTTTATGTGTCGCAGTCACAGATAAAACTGTATGGCTTAAAGACCGGTGATGTTGTGGAGGGTATAATCCGTCCGGCATCGGCAGGTGAAAAATATTTTCCTCTTGTAAAGGTAAACCGCATAAACGGAGCATTGCCCGAACTTGTACGCGACCGCGTATCATTCGATAATCTTACACCATTGTTCCCCGAAGAGAAATTTACACTGTGCAGTGGCAGTTATGATAATTTGTCTGCACGCGTGGTTGATATGTTCTCTCCCATAGGTAAAGGACAGCGTGCCCTTATCGTGGCACAGCCAAAGACCGGTAAGACAATGCTGCTCAAGGATATAGCCAATGCTATTGCTGCAAATCACCCTGAGGCATATATGATTATGTTGCTCATTGATGAACGTCCCGAGGAGGTTACAGACATGGCACGTTCGGTAAATGCCGAGGTTATTGCCTCTACATTCGATGAACCGGCAGAACGCCATGTAAAAATCGCAGGTATTGTGCTTGAGCGTGCAAAGCGCATGGTTGAGTGCGGACATGACGTCGTAATATTCCTTGATTCTATTACACGTCTTGCACGTGCCTATAATACCGTGTCTCCGGCATCGGGCAAAGTGCTTTCGGGTGGTGTCGATGCGAATGCATTGCATAAGCCCAAACGCTTCTTTGGTGCGGCACGCAACATTGAAAATGGCGGTTCATTGACAATTATCGCAACAGCTCTTATCGATACCGGTTCAAAGATGGATGAGGTTATCTTTGAGGAATTCAAGGGTACCGGTAATATGGAGCTTCAGCTCGACCGTTCACTTGCGAACAAGCGTATTTTCCCGGCTGTTAACATCATCGCTTCATCGACACGCCGCGACGATCTGTTGCTTGACCGCCAGACACTTGACCGTATGTGGATTCTTCGCAAATATCTTGCTGATATGACACCTATGGAGGCAATGGAATTCGTTAAGGAGAGGCTCGAAAGAACCAAGGATAATGATGAGTTTCTATTGAGTATGAACTCGTAAGTATTTAAACAAAGCGGAGAATTCAACGAATTCTCCGCTTTGTTTTATTTTGTTGTTTTTTTTTAGAATGGAAGGTCGTCAGGGTCGTTGGCTGCTTTGCCAAAGTCGGGAACTTCCACCTTTGGTGCGTTGATGACCGGTGTCTCTGCCGGTGCAGGAGCTGTTCCTCTTTCAACTCTCCATGCACGGATGTCGTTGTACCAACGACCGTTGTATTCGCGTGCGTTGATGTCGAACGATACTGTCATCTCTTCTCCTGCCTGGATGTTGAACTGTGCTATTTTGTCTGCGCCGAATACGTTGAAGCATACCTTTCTTGGATATTGCTCATGTGTCTCAAGAACGTATTCCTGCATTTTCCACTCGTTGCCTGTCTTTGATGTACCACCTCTCTCGGGTAGCACTGCGATGATTTTTCCTGTAATTTCCATAATAATTCTCAAATTCCCGGCGAAAATAGCTCTTTTATTCCCGAAAAGCAATTTTTTCTGTCAGTTTTTGTCTGTTTGCTCTCATCTTTAAATAAAATACTTTCGCTCGTTGTGAAAAATATTCAAGCAAGCTTGATATTTATCACTCGCTTATTCGCAGATTTGTTGCTATCTTTGAGCTAAAGCTCTAAGAATCCCTGCGCTCGCTGTAAAAAATATTCAAGCAAGCTTGATATTTTTGCTTTCAGCAAAGTTTAGCTTCGCTCATTGCGTGAGAAAATAAATTTTCTCCCATTTACTTGCGCAACTTTCGCTCGTTTGTGCTATCTTTGTAACTAATACGCGCGTATGCGTATAGGGGATGCCCTGATTTAGTTTAGAATTAATCATTAAAACCAAAATATCATGAACTTTACAGTATCAAGTTCCTTGCTGTCGTCTCGTTTGCAGACAATAAGCCGTGTAATCAATTCAAAAAATACTATTCCTGTATTGGACTGTGTTCTTTTTGAACTTGAGGGTAATAAACTTACTCTTACTGCTTCCGACCCTGATAACACTCTTAACACCTCTATTGAGGTTGTTGATTGCTCTGAAGATTTCAGTTTTGCAATTTCTGCAAAAATCCTTATCGATTCTTTGAAGGAGATTGCTGAGCAACCTATCCGTTTCGATGTAAAGAAGGAGACTCTTGAAACAACAATATTCTACCAGAACGGTAAATACAGTCTTGTAGGTCAGAACGCCGATGAATATCCCGGAGCTGCTGTTCTTGGTGAGGGTGCGGTTGCAATCTCAGTGCCTACAAAGGTGCTTTCAAGCGGAATCTCTTGCTCATTGTTTGCAACAGCCGATGATGAAGTACGTCCGGTGATGTGTGGTGTCTATTTCGATTTCACTCCGGAGAGCATAACAATGGTTGCTTCTGACGGTCACAAGCTCGTTCGTTGCCGTGACTATTCTGTTACAGGTGCAGAAAAGTCTGCATTTATCCTTCCAAAGAAGCCTGCTACATTGCTTAAGAATTTGCTCGGCAAGGAAGAACAGGAAGATGTTTACGTTGAGTTTGACGGACGTTTTGCTATGTTTGATATGGGTGATTACAAATTGGTGTCACGTCTGTTCGATGGCCGTTATCCTAACTACAACTCTGTTATTCCACAAAACAATCCTCACAAGCTGACAGTTGACCGTGCTGCAATGATAAGCACTTTGCGTCGTGTTGCAATATTCTCTTCACAGGTGAGTCTTATCAAGTTGCATCTCGAGGAGAACAAGGTTGTCATTTCTGCTCAGGATACAGATTTCTCTACATCGGCAGAGGAAAGCATTGCATGCAGCTACAATGGCGCATCAATGAATATCGGTTTCCGTGCATCGTTCCTTATCGACATTCTTAACAATACTCCGGGTCAGGATGTGGTAATTGAACTTGCCGATCCTTCACGTGCCGGTGTGATTGTTCCTGCTGAGCAGGTTGGCAAGCAGGAGTTGCTTATGTTGTTGATGCCAATGATGCTTACAGAATAATCATGAAGCTGAATCTTAGGAAACCAATCATCTTCTTTGACCTTGAGACAACGGGTACCGATATCTCTAAGGATAGAATTGTCGAGATTTGTTATATAAAAATATTCCCCGACGGAAGAGAGGTTGAATATACAAAACGTATAAATCCGGGAATGCATATTCCTGAGGTGGCATCAGCAGTGCATGGTATATACGACGAAGATGTCAAGAACTGTCCATTGTTTAAGGATGTTGCCAAGGAAATAGCCAATGAATTTGCCGGTTGCGATGTGGCTGGTTTTAATTCAAACCGTTTCGACCTTCCATTGCTTGCCGAAGAGTTCTTGCGCGCTCAGGTGGATATAGACCTTTCGCGTCTTGATGCCATTGATGTGCAGGTGCTTTATCACAAGCGCGAACCCAGAACTTTGACTGCTGCATATAAGTTCTATTGCGGAAAGAATCTTGAGGATGCTCATAGTGCGCTTGCTGATACACGTGCCACATATGAGGTTCTGAAAGCACAGCTCGACCATTATGCCGATATGGAAAACGATATGAGTGCTTTGTCAAAAGAGTCATCGTTTACCAACAATGTCGATTTTGCAGGTCGTATGGTCTATGATGAGAACGGGCGCGAAGTCTTCAATTTCGGCAAATATAAGGGCATGCCTGTAGATGCTGTTCTTGACCGTGACCCGGGCTACTATGGCTGGATGATGAACGGTGACTTTACACTGAACACCAAGCAGGTGTTGACACGTATCAAACTGCGTGGAATTAAAAGATAAAATTGAATAAATATTGCCTGCGTGGCAGGTATAAACGAATCCAAATGCTTAAAGGAAAAAAAATAGTATTGGGAGTTACAGGAAGTATTGCTGCCTATAAGGCGGCGATGCTTCTCCGTCTATTGGTAAAGGAGGGTGCAGAGGTGCAGGTTGTGATGACACCTTTTGCAAAGGAGTTTATAACACCGCTTACTTTATCCACTTTGTCGGGTCGTCCCGTTTTCTGCGATTTCTTTAATGCGTCCGACGGTGCATGGAACAGTCATGTTGAACTTGGCTTGTGGGCTGATGCAATGATTATAGCCCCCGCTACAGCTTCAACTCTTGGCAAGATGGCGAATGGAGTTGCTGACAACCTGCTTGTCACCACATATCTTTCAATGAAAGCTCCGGTGTTTATCGCTCCTGCAATGGACCTTGATATGTATGCTCACCCATCGACGCAGCGTAATGTAGAAATACTTAAAGGGTATGGCAATATAATAATCGAGGCTGCTTCGGGTGAACTTGCAAGCCATCTGAACGGCAAAGGTCGTCTTGAGGAACCTGAAAATATCGTAAAGGCAGTAAAGGATTTTTTTTGCGTGAGCTGTGATTTGAAAGGCAGGAAAGTTCTTATCACAGCCGGACCTACATACGAAAAAATTGATCCTGTACGTTTCATAGGCAACTATTCATCGGGTAAGATGGGTTTTGCCATTGCTGAAGAATGCGCACGTCGTGGCGCGGATGTAACTCTTGTTGCCGGTCCTGTTTCGCTGGTGACACCGCATCCGTCGATAAACCGTATAGATGTTGAATCGGCAAATGAGATGTATGATGCCACCGTTGGAGCATTCCCGTCGTGTGATGTCGCTATACTCTCGGCTGCTGTAGCCGATTATCGCCCTGCAAATCAGGCTAGCGAAAAGATAAAACGTACTGCGTCCGATATGATCATCGAGTTGCAGGCTAACAGAGATATTGCAGCCACTTTGGGTGGAATGAAGGCTGAAAACCAACGTCTTGTCGGCTTTGCTCTTGAGACAAACAACGGCGAGATTAATGCCAATGAGAAACTTGCAAAGAAAAACCTTGATTTCATAGTTCTTAATACGCTCGAAGATAAGGGGGCAGGTTTTGCCTGTGATACCAACAAGGTGACAATTATCGGCAAGGATAGCAAGACGGAATATCCGTTGAAGAGCAAGAAAGAGGTTGCAAAGGATATTGTCTCACATCTTGCGAAATTGTTCCTGGTGTTGTTGGTGATGCTTGTGCCGATTACGGCAAGTGCCGAAGGTGAGGAATTGAACGCTACTGTAACGCTGAATGCAAGTAAGGTGCAAGGCTCTGATACAGAAGTTTTTGAACAGCTTGAAAATTCTCTTGCCGAGTTCATCAACAATCGTAAATGGACTGCCAACACATACGAAGAGGAGGAACGTATAACATGCAACTTTACTTTTGTTGTCAATTCTTATGCCAATGACGGCAGTTTCGACTGCTCGTTGATGGTTCAGGCAACCCGTCCTGTCTATGGCTCGTCATATCTTTCGACAATTTTTAAATACGAAGACAAGAGTATTAAGTTCAGGTATCAGCCATTTGACCGTCTTGAATTTGTCGAGGAGAGTGTCGATAATAATCTTACGGCTACTATTGCTTTTTATGTGTATCTGATAATCGGTATGGATATGGATACAATGGGCGAATTGGGAGGAAGCGAGTGGCTCAACAAGTCGCTTACCATAGCCCAAAATGCTCAGAATCTTGGTGATGTGAACTGGAAAATGGGAAGTGGAAACAGTAACCGCTATTCTATAATCGATGATTATCTGAACGGTGCCATGGAGCCTGTACGCAAACTTATGTATAAATATCATCGTTTGGGACTTGATACCATGTACAAGAATGCCGATAACGGACGCAAGGCAATAACCGAGTGTTTTGAACTGTTGAAAAAGGCGTACGAGGACCGTCCTATGGCATATTTTACAAAACTGTTCACTGAATATAAGATAGATGAGATTGTAAATGTCTATTCCAAGTGTACCGACGAGGAGAAAAAGATTGTGGTAGATGTACTCTCGGATATCAATCCGTCACTTTATAAGGAATTGGAAAAAATAACAAAGAACAACAACTAAGCGATAATGCTGAAACATATATCAATACGTAATTATGCACTTATAGAGAGTGTGGAGGTTGATTTTACCTCCGGATTCTCGGTGATAACGGGAGAGACAGGTCATGGTAAGTCTGTTTTTCTTGGTGCTGTGTCAATGTTGCTCGGACAACGCTCTGATGTAAAGGCTATACGTGAAGGTGCTGACAAATGCATAATAGAGGGCTGTTTCGATATTTCCGGATTTGGCTTGCAACCATTCTTTGAAGAGAATGAAATTGATTATGACGATGAGTGTATAGTGCGCAGGGAGTTGACGGCAAGTGGAAGAAGCCGTGTCTTTGTCAATGACACTCCTGTTGGGGTAACACAGCTAAAAGAGATAGGTGCAAAGTTGATTGATATCCACTCGCAACATCAGAATCTTCTGATTGCCGACAAGAACTATCAGTTATCGGTTCTTGATACTCTTGCCGATGACAAGCTTTTGCTTGACAGATATTCCAAGGAGTATAATGCCTATCTCTCTCTTGTGCGTGAGATTGAACGTATGAAAGAGGAACTTGAGAAGAGCCGTCGTGACGAGGAGTGGCTGCGCTTTCAGATGAACGAGCTTGAAAGTGCATCTTTGAAAGATGGTGAACTTGAGGAACTTGAACAGGAGGTGCAGGAGTTGTCGCATTCCGAAGAGATACAGGCTGCTCTTTATGGGGCATGCAATGCCATAGACAGCGACGAGCGCGGAAGTCTTTTGACGGCTTTGCGTGATGCATCATCGGCATTGTCGCGTATCGCATCGCATTATGGTGCAGCAGAGGAGTTGTCGGAGCGGTTGGAAAGCAATTATATCGAACTGAAAGATTGTTGCAGTGAAATGATGCAACGTGCCGAGCGTGTGCAGTTTGCGCCGGACCGTCTTGAATTTGTGGAGCGTCGTATAGCTCTGATATACGATTTGCAAAAGAAGCATCGTGTTGCAACGGTTGGTGAGCTTATAGCTTTGTATAATGATATTTCAGCTCGTCTTGAACGTATTTCGTGCGGTGACGATGATATAAAGGATGCTGAAAAACAGTTGTCGGCATTACGTGCCGGCATGGCAGATATTGCAGGAGAACTTACAGAAAAACGCCGGCAGAGTGCAGAGCGTCTGAAAAATGATATTACCGCGATACTCGTGAATCTTGGTATGCCGATGATTCGTTTTGAGGTGGATATGAAAAAGACATCCGATTTTACATCCAATGGTGTAGATAGTGTAAACTTTCTCTTTTCGGCAAACAGCAGCAGCGCACCACAGCCGTTATGCGATGTCGCTTCAGGCGGTGAAATGTCGCGTGTGATGCTTGCTCTCAAATCGCTTATAGCATCGCAGAGAAATCAGCCTACTCTTATTTTCGACGAGGTTGATACCGGTGTTTCCGGTGTCATTGCCGAGCGTATGGGTCGTCTTATGCAACAGATGGGTGGTGCCAATCGTCAGGTGCTCAGCATAACCCATTTGCCACAGGTTGCGGCACTCGGCGTTAATCATTATAAAGTATATAAAGAGGAGACAGAAAAAGGAACAATAACAAATATGATAAAACTTGATCAACAAGAGCGTGTCCGTGAGATTGCGCAGATGATGAGTGGAGAACAACTCACCGATGCCGCTATCGAGAATGCCTCGCTGTTGTTGTCACAATCAAAATGATTATGGTAAATTCAAATGAAATGATATTCGGCGTTCGCGCCGTTTTGGAGGCCCTTGAGGCAGGTAAGGAGGTTGATAAAATCCTTGTTAAGCGTGATATACAGAGTGAATTGTCCCGTGAACTCTTTGCGGCTCTTAAGGGTCGTACAATACCTGTTCTGCGTGTACCGGTTGAGAAACTTAACCGCATAACACGCAAAAATCACCAGGGTGTTATTGCATATATCTCTGCAGTGGAGTATGCAAAGGCAGAGACTCTTGTACCTACTTTGTATGAAGAGGGAAAAATGCCTTTCCTTGTGTTGCTCGACGGCATTACCGACGTGCGTAATTTCGGTTCAATAGCCCGTACATGCGATTGTGCCGGTGTAGATTCTATAATTATTCCTGCGCACAACAGTGTGACTGTGAATGCCGATGCAGTCAAGACGTCTGCCGGTGCCTTGCATACTCTCCCTGTGTGTCGTGAGAAAAACATCACAGAGACATTGAAACTGCTCAAGGAGTCGGGTATCCGTATCGTTTGTGCAACAGAAAAGGGCAAAATCAACTATACACAGGCTAATTATACAGAGCCTGTATGTATTGTCATGGGTGCCGAAGATACCGGTAGTCCGCACGAGCATCTTGCATTATGCGATGATTGGGTGTCGATTCCGCAGTTCGGAAACATCGAGTCTTTGAATGTATCAGTTGCAACAGGAGTTATTCTTTACGAAGCAGTGCGTCAGCGTCATTTGACCGATTGATATCATGAGATTCACACTCTTTTTTGTACTGTTTTTCTCTTTTATTGCTACTTTCGGACAACCAAAGGCTGTCAAGAATGCATACGCTTCTGTGGCGAGTGTCCTTGCTTACAAGGATGGTACGCTTAAAGCTGACGGCAGTGCCGTTTTTGTTGGCGGTAATGGAGATATTCTGGCTTCGCGCAAAATTTTTGAAGGTGCCGACAGCGCAGTTGTCATAGACAATGCCGGAAAGGTGCGTCCTGTCAAACATATTGTGGGAATAGACAATATGTTCGATTGTGTCAAGGTGCGTGTCGCAAGTGAAAAGAAGATAAAAAGTGTTGCTCTTTCTTCGGCAAAAGTCAATGTAGGTGAAGAACTTTACATGCTCACATACGGAGTGAAAAAGAATGTGGGGGTTGAGGCTTTCAAAGTGTTGGCTGTGGATTCGGTATATTCGTTGGCATATTACACTCTCGACCATCCTGCAGATGAACGTTGTCTGTCGTATCCGCTTATAAACGGCAATGGTGAGCTTGTGGCATTGATGCAACCTTCGTCATCGGGTGACACTGTAAAATGTTATGCAGTAAGCTCGTTGCTCTCCTCATCGCTTGTGTCAAGTACAAGAAATTATGGCAAGGGATTCTATCCGGGAATGAATATACGTACAGCGATGCCCGCCGAACAGTCTGATGCTCTCTCTTGCCTGTATATGCAGGCTATCATGGGTGACAGTATCTCATGGGGTGCTGCAATAGATGATTATATATCATTGTACCCACAAAGCTATGAGGGTTATCAGTCGCTTGCCGAATACACAGCTGTGTGCCGTCGTGATATGGAGCACGCCGATAAGGCTTGGAAAAAGGCTTTGACACTCGCGGAGAACAAGGCAGAGGTCTATTATGGCAAGGGTAAAGTCATAAAAGAGATTGTGCAGGGTGGTGATTCCCTCTCCCATGCGATGCTTTCATACGATAATGCTTTGTCGCAGATTGACAAGGCAGTTTCCATTGATGCAAATCCTCTTTATATAAGCTATAAGGCTGATATGCTCTTTGGTCTGCACAGATACAATGATGCCGTTACATGTTATGAATCACTTGCCGTGACAGATATGCGCGGTGCTGACATATTTGCCAAAGGTGCTCAATGTTATGTAATGATGGGTGAGCATGACAAGGCTCTTGCTTTGCTTGACAGTGCAGTCTGTTGTTTCGGCGTAAACGATAAGAATGTGGCTCCTTATATTCTTACACGTGCCATTGTTAAGTCCTCTGCAAAGAGGTATCGCGAAGCAGTTCGGGATATGAACAGTTATGAGGAGATTGTCGGAGGTATGCTTACAGCCGATTTCTATTATATGCGTGAGCAGGCTGAACTTAATTGTAAAATGTATCAGCAGGCATTGAATGATATTGAGACTGCGATAGACCTTGTTCCAGGTAATGTTCTTTATTATATTGAAAAAGGAATGCTTTGCTATCGTGTGAAGTTTGCCGAAGAGGGAATAAGAACCATGCAGAAAGCTTGTGAGATTGCTCCGGAAGCGGCAGATGCATATTATCTTCTGGGACGCTTGTATATGCAGCAGGGAGATAAGGAAAAGGCAAAGCCAGCACTTGAAACCGCTGTGGAATTAGGACATCCTGATGCGGAAATACAACTTCAGAGCATTATAGCTGATTCCATTCAAGACAAATGACGTTCTTTGTCTTTTCGGTGATGCAACAGCGTGCCGACGGGCGTTCGTTGACCAACCACACAATTTCTCCTTTTGCATCTGTTACAACAAGTTGTGCCTGTTTTTCGATAAGGCTCTTCTTGCGGTCGGTGAGATAGTCGCTTATTAGTTTTGTTCCGCGCATGCCAAAAGGGGCAAAACGGTCACCGTTCTGTATATTTCGAAGAGTCAGTGGCAACTGAAGCTTTTCAATATCAAGACATGCAGTGTTGCGTTGTTTGGGGATATGATTGTTGAACGGAAATTGTTTTATCGACAATGTTCCCAATGTGGTTTCAACAGTACCTGTTGCAGGTAATATTGTATCGATTGCCTTTATTTCATCTTTGGGTGTTATAATCAAGCTGTTCCTGTCCTTAACAACATTCCACTCCGTGGTGCTGAATATTTTGCTGCCTTCGTTGTCGAGCGAGTCGTATATATCTTCAGTTTGCTTGCTGTTGAATCCTAACGGCGAAAGAATTTCATGCAATAGTGTTGCCGGTGCTATCTCCTTTTTCAGCAGTTCAATATCAATACTGTTTTCTGTCTTTACTCTTTTTACAGCCTCTCTGATAGTGTGTCGGTATATAAGTTCAGCCTCGCTTACACGCTGTGCTGTGCCGGCAAGGCTCTCCTTTATCGACGGATTTATTTCGGCAAGTTTGGGGATAATCTCCAATCTTATCTTGTTACGAGTGTAGTCACTGGTGAGGTTTGTGCTGTCTGTGACAAAATCCTGACCTCGCCATTTCAGATAGTCGATAATATCTTCGCGCCCCACGCATAGCAGTGGGCGTATTATATATTCGTTCTTGGGCTGTATTCCTCTCAGTCCTCTTATTCCTGTTCCACGAACAAGGTTCAGCAACAGGGTTTCTGCGCTGTCGTCGCGGTGATGTGCCACGGCAATGGCTTGCGCATCAATCAGCTTGCGCTGTTTTTCAAAAGCATCGTAGCGCAGTTCGCGCGCAGCCATCTCTATTGATATTCCATGCGACTTTGCATATTCCGTGGTGTCAAAATGAACAATCTCGAGTGCGATACCCAATCTTTTGCACAATGAGGTTACGAATTCTTCGTCACGGTTGCTCTCTTCGCCACGCAGGTGAAAATTGCAGTGGATGGCTTGGCATTTGTATCCGAGATTGTGTAATACAAGGAGCAAAGCAACGGAGTCGGCTCCGCCACTTAATGCAACAAGCACCGGACTCTCTTTCTCCATCAGCTGGTGCTTTTCGATGTATTTTTCAATCTTGTATTTCATTGTTTTATGTTGCGAAGATATGATAATTATGCCTATTTTATGCTGTAAAACTATAATAATTGCCGAAAAATGAGATATTAAAGTAAAAAATGGCTCTCTTTATTTGTTGTTCACAAAAAAAGTCTTACCTTTGCCGTCGCAAAAAGGTTAAGCCTTGCCAACCGGTACCTTGGATGAGTGGCTTAGTCAGTGGTCTGCAAAACCATGTACGGCGGTTCGAATCCGCCAGGTACCTCAAAGGAGTTCCAAACGGAACTCCTTTTTTTTGTGCCGTAGGGGCGGGTCTGCCCGCCCTAAGAAATATAATCTCATTTGTTTCATAATATTTCTATTTTTTCTACGTTAATTCTTTTAAACGATAAAGGATAGTGCAAATGAAACTCTTCAGTAACTTCAGATACGTAAAATATTTGCTGACATTTGTTGCGGCAATAATTGCCGTGGCATCGCTTTTTGTCTCTAACAGGTTTGTCGATAGGCTTAAGCAGGAGGAGAAAAACAAGATGCAGGTGTGGGCATCGGCAATGGGGGCTCTCATCAATGCTGAGGTTGATGAGGATGTTGCTATTGAATTGCAGATTCTAAGCAGCAATACCACAATTCCTGTTATTCTAACCGACGATAAAGGCTCTATAATCCAGAATAACAATATTCAATTTCCGGCGAAAGCCGATTCGCTCACTGTGCTTATGGAGCGTGTGGCAGAAATGCGTAAAAAAGGGAATATAATACCTATATATATGGATGGTGTGGGTGAACAGTATGTTTGTTACGATGATTCCAACATTCTGATTCTGCTCTCCTACTATCCTTACATACAGTTGTGTGTGGTGCTTTTATTCCTTATTATATGTATTGTTGCTGTGGTAAGCTCCAAGCGTGCCGAACAGAATCGCGTGTGGGTGGGCTTGTCAAAGGAGACTGCGCATCAGTTGGGTACTCCTATTTCATCGCTTATGGCTTGGGTAGAGATTCTTAAGGATAAGTATCCCGATGACGAACTGTTGCCTGACATGGGACATGATGTGGAACGTCTGCAACGTGTTGCCGAGCGTTTTTCTAAAATAGGTTCAAAGCCGGAGCATACTTCTGAGGATTTGATTGACGTTATTGAAAGGGCTGTGGGGTATGTGAAACGTCGCACTCCGTCAAAAGTTGAGTATGTGATGAATTTCCCCAAGCGTCCATTGCCGGTGCGCATGAATGCCCCGCTTATTGAATGGGTTATAGAGAATCTGTGCAAGAATGCTGTTGATGCGATGGGTGGCAACGGTGTAATTACCGTTACAGTGTCACACGATGAGCAGAATGCATATATCGATGTCTCTGATACCGGAAAGGGTATATCAAAATCGAACCGTCGTATGGTTTTTGAGCCGGGCTTTACTACAAAAAAGCGTGGATGGGGGCTTGGGCTGTCGCTGGCAAAGAGAATCATGGAGGAGTATCACAAAGGACGTATTTTTGTTAAAAAGAGTGCGCCGGGCAAGGGTACAACGTTCCGCATGGAGCTGAAAAAGTAGCAAAATGTGCTGTTTTTGAAGTTTTTTTCTCATTTTAGGTGTTTCAAATGAATTTTATTACTATCTTTGTGTCCTAAATTCGGATAGTAAGGGTAGTATATGCTGCTTTTTGCGACTTATATTGTTGATTGTGTTGATTTTATGTAGCGATGGGAAGATTTGATAAATATAACGTTGATTTAAAGGGATTAAAAGTAGCATCCCTGAATTTGGAGTTTGACCTCGATAATGCCTTTTTTGGTGACATCGACGGTGAAGAGTTTCAGAAAGGTACTGTCAAGGCAGTAGTTACTGTAAGAAAGAATCGTGATATATTCGATTTTACATTTGCCTTGAACGGAACTGTGGTTGTTCCCTGCGACCGTTGCCTCGACGACCTTGAGGTTGACGTGGAAACAGAGAACACTCTCAGAGTGAAACTCGGTGAGGAGTATGCCGACGATGGCGATATTGTCATTGTTCCTGAGCAGGACGGTGATTTGAATATAGCCTGGTATCTCTATGAATTCATTGTGTTGGCATTGCCTATGAAGCGTGTGCATGCACCCGGAAAGTGTAATCACGAGATGACAGGCAAGCTCAAGAAGCACTCGGCAGAGCGCGACGAAGAGGATAACGACAATGATGAGCAGGCATTTGACCCTCGTTGGGAAGGTTTGAAGAATATACAAATTGATGAAGATAATTAAAAAGTAAGAAAAATGGCACATCCTAAAAGAAGACAATCAAAGACTAGAACTGCCAAGAGAAGAACTCATGACAAGGCAGTAGCTCCTACATTGGCAATTTGCCCTAACTGTGGTGAGTGGCACGTATATCACACCGTATGCGGTGCGTGTGGTTATTACAGAGGCAAGCTCGCTGTAGAGAAGCAGGCTGCAGTCTAAATAATTAATCTTCCGCATGGCTATGGTTCGTGCGGCAGTTTTGTACGTAAGTAAAAAACGCACCTTAGCTTGGTCATAGGTGCGTTTTTGCTGTTTTTTAAAAGAATACTATGCATAAAGCCGGTTTTGTAAATATTGTCGGTAATCCCAATGTGGGAAAATCGACGTTGATGAATCTGTTGGTTGGCGAGAGAATTTCCATAGCTACTTTCAAGGCTCAGACAACACGTCATCGTATTATGGGTATCCTTAATACTGATGATGCGCAGATTGTCTTTTCGGATACTCCGGGAGTATTGAAGCCTAACTACAAATTACAGGAGGCAATGTTGCGCTTTTCGCGCTCGGCTCTCCGCGATGCCGATGTGCTTCTTTATATGACCGACATGGTAGAGACTCCCGATAAGAATATGGAGTTTATCGAAGAGGTCCGCAAGCTCGATGTTCCTGTGATGGTGCTTATAAACAAGATAGACCTTGCCAATCAGGAAGAACTTGTAAAGAAGGTGGAGCAGTGGCATGAGATTCTTCCCGAAGCGGAGATTCTTCCAATTTCGGCAATTGCAAAGTTTAATGTCGATGTGGTTATGAGGCGTATCATGGAGTTGTTACCTCCGTCGCCACCATATTTCGATAAGGACCAGCTCACCGACAAACCGGCACGCTTTTTTGTGACGGAGATTATTCGTGAGAAGATTCTGTTGCACTATGACAAGGAGATTCCTTATGTGTGCGAGGCTGCTGTAGAGTATTTCAAGGAGAAAGATGGCAGCATATACATCAAGGCTCTTATATATGTGGAGCGTGACTCGCAAAAGGGTATAATCATTGGTCACGAGGGTAAGGCGTTGAAGCGCGTGGCTACAGATGCTCGTCGCGAACTTGAGAAATTCTTCGGTAAGAAGATATTTTTGGAGATTTATGTAAAGGTCGATAAGGATTGGCGCAACAGCGACCGTCAGTTGCGTCGTTTCGGATATGACCAAAAAGATTGATATATTATGGGAAATTTAGTTGCGATAGTCGGACGTCCGAATGTGGGCAAGTCAACACTTTTCAACCGTCTGACAGAAACAAAGCAAGCCATCATTTCGGACGAGGCAGGTACAACACGTGACCGTCAGTATGGTCGTTGTCTATGGTGTGGCAAGGAGTTCTCTCTTGTCGATATAGGTGGTTGGGTGCGTAATTCCGACGATGTCTTTGAAGAGGCAATATGCGACCAGGTGACATTGGCGCTTGAGGAGGCTGATGTTATCCTTTTTGTTGTTGATGCAATGAACGGACTCACCGACCTCGATATGGAGATGGCTTCGATGTTGCGCCGTTCAAAGAAACCAGTTCTTGTTGTTGCCAACAAGGTGGATACATACGAAATGCAGTATGCTACAGCCGAGTTCTATAGTCTTGGATTGGGTGATATGCATTGTATCTCAGCAGCCAACGGTAGCGGAACAGGTGACTTGCTCGACGAGATTGTTTCAAAATTCACAAAGGATGCCGAAGAGGCTCCGGCTGATGATATTCCACGCTTTGCAGTCGTGGGTCGTCCTAATGCAGGAAAAAGCTCAATCATCAATGTGTTCCTGGGTGAAGAGAGAAATATAGTTACAAACATCGCCGGAACAACACGTGATTCAATTCTTACACGATATACAAAGTTCGGTTTCGATTTCTATCTTGTAGATACTGCCGGTATCCGTAAAAAAGGTAAGGTAAGCGAAGATATTGAATATTATTCGGTATTGCGCTCTATCCGCGCCATCGAGAACAGCGATGTATGTATTCTTATGATTGATGCCACACGCGGTATCGAGTCGCAGGACTTGAATATCTTCTCTATCATCCAGCGCAACCAGAAAAGCCTTGTTGTAGTTGTAAATAAATGGGACTTGGTTGAGGACAAGAGCGAAAAGGTTCAGAAATTCTTTGAGAATGCCATCCGTGAACGTGTTGCGCCTTTTGTGGATTTCCCTATCATATTTACATCTGCAGTCACCAAACAGCGTGTATTCAAGGTTCTTGAGACCGCTAAAGAGGTTTATCTCAACTCAAAGACAAAAATCTCGACAGCCAAATTCAACGAGGAGATGTTGCCTATCATCGAGGCATATCCGCCACCCTCAATCAAAGGTAAGTATATAAAGATTAAATATTGTATGCAGTTGCATGAGACACGCGTTCCGTCGTTCCTGTTCTTTGCAAACCTGCCACAATATGTAAAAGAACCATATAAACGCTTCCTCGAAAACAAAATCCGTTCCAAATGGAATTTCCACGGAGTGCCGATGAACATTTTCATCAGGCAGAAATAGACCGAATGGTAGTGAGGTCAATTTCTATAGCCTGAACCTTTTCATCAGGCAGAAATAGACCGAGTGCAGTGAGGTCAATTTCTATAGCCTGAACCTTTTCATCAGGCAGAAATAGACCGAGTGCAGTGAGGT
>JAGBSZ010000086.1 GCA_017631585.1 Bacteroidaceae bacterium | reverse complement strand
TTTGTTAATCGTAAACCCACGGGATACAAATAAAATTGATGTTTTTTTTGTTGTGGATAAATAAAACTATATTTTTGTAAATGAATAATGTGATTTTACATGAATAGCAAGACTTTAAACTTTACAATATTCTGCATCGGCAGTTTAGCTGATTATCTGAATCTAAATGCTCGCGACGTGTATCGCAAGCTGAAAAACGCTGGTATCATATCCGATTATATTGTTCCTTGCTATGATGTTCTTCACTCTTTTTCAAAGGAATATATTGTAGAAGACTTGGTTGCATATATGAAGAAGAAAGGAGTCTTAGCATGAAACTGTATCATACATCGAACTTTGAGATTCCATTCCCTGACATCTTGCATTCGCGGGAGCATTTGGACTTTGGTCGTGGGTTTTATTTGACGTCTTTGCGTGAGCAGGCTGAAAAGTATGGTCAGCGCTTCTTGCGTAAAGGAGAAGAGGCGTTCATAAATGTATATGAATTGGATGAAGAGTTGCCAGGATTCCGCAATATCATATTTGATGCGTACGATAGCAGGTGGCTCGATTTTGTTACAGCTTGTCGCAAAGGACAGAATCATGAGTCATACGATATTATAGAAGGTGGTATTGCCGATGACCAGGTTTTTGACACAATCGACCTCTATTTCTCGGGAATATACACCTATGAACAGGCACTTGACCAGTTGCGTTTCAAGCATCCCAACCATCAGATTTGTATTACCAATCAGTTGCTTTTGGATAAGCATCTGCACTTTATAGAATCAATTAAACTTTGAACTATGCAGGCGAATAAAATTATACTTCAACGCAAATACGCTCGCATAGTGCAACTGTTTGCAGAGAAGAAAGGTTGTTCCTACGAAGAAGCTTTGGACTTTTTCTATAATTCAAAGACATTCGAACTCATAAGCGAAGGCGTTGCCGATATGCATTGCATGAGTGATGAATATCTTGCTGATGAATTGATGCTTGAGTGTAAGATTTAGTGTTTTTCAATCTCCCTCCGCAACTTCGTTGAAGCCTTGCGGCACTCCTTTGGGGAGCTAAAGCTACCGTCGTCGCAAACATTGCTCACCCGCAATGTCCCTCTTTGCGAAAGAGGGACAATATTTTTGTATTGCTTTTGGGCGGGCTAACCCCGCCCCTACAGACGCGGATGACACGCAATGCGGTTACAAGGGCAGGCGGACCCTGCCCCTACGGTTAACCCCCTCCGGTGTTGCATACAACACCTCGTCCCCCTAAAACAAGGGGACAATATATTACGTGGTTTCAATCTCCTACCCCCTGCGGGTACTCCCTCTTAGTCTTAAGAGGGAGAGTTTTTGTTTTTTTCTTTGGGCGGGCTAACCCCGCCCCTACAGACGCGGATGACACGCAAATGGTTACAAGGGCAGGCGGACCCTGCCCCTACGGTTAACCCCCTCCGGTGTTGCATACAACACCTCGTCCCCCTAAAACAAGGGGACAATACAAGGGCGGGCTAACCCCGCCCCTACAACCCTAAACTCTCAACTCGTTAACCGCTCCTCGCTAACCGCTAACCGTTAAACTCTCAACTCTAAACCCTAAACTCGTTAACCGTTTCTCGTTAATCGCTTCTCGTTAACCGTTAAACTCCCAACTCATTACCACCCAATGATGAAATAAAAAAACAAAAAAAGAAATACTAAATTTGTCTTTTCATGCATTTTTATATACCTTTGAACTTTAAGTTCAAAGGTATATATACTGAATTACCATGGATACAATATATCAGATAATTATTCCGGCTTTGTTGGCTTTCCTTGGAACTCTTTGGGTTCATCCTAAAGTGCTTAAGATTGCTGTCAACAAGAATCTTGTGGATAATCCCGATGCCCGCAAGCTGCAACGTCGTCCTGTGCCCAACATGGGAGGTTCGGCTGTCTTTTTCGGAATCGTTATCGGACTGTGCAGCTCCAATGCTATCTTCAGCAGCCCTAATTCGTTCATGATTGTGGCTGCGATGCTTATTATGCTTTACACGGGAATAATGGATGATATCATTGGCTTGACGCCAAGGCTGCGTTTTATCATTGAGATTCTCATTGTATGCTGGATTATGTATGTGAACAAGGCTTCCATAAGCTGTTTCTATGGGTTCTGGGGCATTGGTGTCATGCCGGCATGGGTATCCTATCCGCTGACAATACTTTCGTGTGTGGGTATTATCAATGCCATTAATCTCATCGATGGTGTCAACGGTCTTTCATCGGGTTTCTGCTTTATGGCTTCGGTGTTCTTTGCAATCATGTTCCATGAGCTGGGAAATACTCTGATGATGGCGTTTGCGGTGGTGGCTGCGGGTGCTATTGTGCCTTTCTTCCTGCATAATGTCTTTGGGCATGATTCCAAGATGTTCATCGGTGACAGCGGTACGCTTGTCTTTGGTACTATGATGTCGATGTTTGTCATAAGTATCCTTAACGGGAACTTGCCATGCATGGTGCTTATGCATCGTGGCATTGGTCTGCTGCCGTTTACTCTGGCGGTGCTGTCGATTCCGGTGTTCGATACTATTCGTGTGATGTCAACGCGTATTTTGCACAAGAGGTCGCCGTTCAGCCCTGACAAGACGCATCTGCATCATATATTCATCGATTTGGGATTCTCGCACACGGGTACTACTATCATCATACTCACTCTTAACCTGATTATCATTGCGGCGTGGATGCTGGCGTATCAGCTCGGCGCGTCTATCGATGTGCAGTTCTATGTGGTTGTGGTGATGGGTGTGCTGTTCACTTTCGTGCTCTATAATTTCTCAAAGAGGCAGATTGAGAAGAACGGCAGGATACTGCATCTGTTGCAGCGTCTGGGAAAATCGATGAATTTCGAGAAAAAGGGTGTGTGGGGCACTATCGAGCGTCTTATCGACAAGTTGTGAAACCTACCAGTCTGTCGTAGCGTGCGCCAAAGCCGCGGTGGTAGATGTATATTTGGTATTCATTTTCTGTGTTGTAGAAATTTCCTTCGGCTGGTGCCGGCGATGCTTTATCTGAGCCGTCGGGCAACCATAGGTATTGGTAGTTGTATAAGCCTAATTTCAGCAGGTGCGATGCAAAGTAGTAGCCTTCTTCGTGGTCGTAGTGCATGATGCTGTTTGCGTCGAGTGTGTTGCTGAAATCTCCCGATATGTAGTAGTTGCCGCCTTCGCGGTAGGGGACTTCCAGTGCAAAGTGGACGTTGATGTAGTCTGCTTCGATGGGCGTGCCGTAGCCTTCGATGGTGTTTATGAAAAAGCGTCCGTCTTCGTCTATTACGTTGGAATAGGTGGCTGCGGGCTTGTCGATGTACAGCAGTGCGTGGTAGGCGCTGTCGTGATAGATGATGTTCTCTATGTTCATCCCGGGACGGTCGGGGTGGGTTATCTCAAAGCGGCGGTATTCGTTGCCGGCTTCGAATATTAGTTTTGTGTTATGTGTGTATTCTACTTCGCTGCCTGTGGAGTATGTGGGTTTTATGCCTGTGACGGCTGTGTCGCGACGACGGTTCTGGTATATCACGGGAATTAGCTCTGTGTCGGGGGAGAGGGTGCCGCAACGGGTGTGGTTCACTGTGAATGTGAGCTGCTGCTCGCCTTCGTTGAAAGACCTGTCGGTGTCGCCGCTCACGGTGGCGCGGATGTGTGCCAATGGCTCGATGACGGCAAAGTCATAGGTGACGACGGGGGTGTCGGTGTCGTCTTCGTCGTCGAAAATCTCTACACGGTAGTTGCCTGATACTTTGAGCCTTGCATTGTCGTTCGGCAGTGTAAAGCTGTAGTGGGTGTATAGCAGGGTGGTGTTGTGGGAGTTCTCCCACTCGTCGATGACAAAGTCGTTGAAACCGTCGAGATAATCAATCTCGGAGAGTTCCGAGGGGGTGCCGTCGGCATTGTGGTGGGTGATGCGGCATACGTATCGGTGATACACATGTGACATCTCGTCGAACGAGAACCGTATGACGTCGTCGCTGTCGAGGGTTATCACAGCCGGGGCTTTCCACTCGTCGTTGACAATCATCATGGGGGTGCGCACACACTCGCTGTGCGATGTTGCAAATTGGGCTTTGGCAACGGTGAGGGTGAGCAGTATAAAAAGGGAAAAAACTATTCTGTGCATTGTGTATGTTTAATTTACGGCGAAGATAATCAATAAAAGAGAATAAAACCCTATCTTTACATAAAATAACCTGAAGTTTAACTTCGTTGAATATCGGCATCGCTCGTTGTAAAACATTAAAGTAAACTTTATGTTCCACTCGCTTGCACGATATTTAGAGTTTAGAGTTTAGAGTTGAGAGTTTAGGGTTTAGGGTTTAACGATTAACGGTTAGCGGGAAACGACGTGCTGTAGGGGCGGGGTTAGCCCGCCCGGAGAAACAAACAAAAAACTCTTCCTCTTAAGACTAAGAGGAAGTACCCGAAGGGGGTAGGAGATTGAAAAATCGCGAACAAAAGGTAATGTTAAAAAGAAATCCGGCACCGTTTGAGCAACAGCGCGTGTCAGTTCCAATTGAGGAATAAGAACAATAGTGTCTGAGCGTGTGTGCCATACGATGCTGGGAGTGCGTGAAGCGAGTTCTTTTGTTCCCGAGATTGGAACGGCAGACACAAGCGACAAACGACGTTCGACCGAGTGATCACATGCTGTGGCACGAGCAAAGAACGGGAGTGACTTGCTCAACCCGTGTGCCGGGAGTTTTTGCAACTTTTTGCGGTCAAAAAGTTGAGAAAGAAAGACTTGAAAATAAATAAACGATAAAAGCAATAAGGTTAAAGACTGCGGAAGAATACAAAAGAGAACCGAGATCCCTCCGGCAAGGTCGGGATGACAGGGTGCGGTGGATATTGGGCGGACACGCAATGCGGTTACAAGGGCAGGCGGACCCTGCCCCTACGGCGCGGATGACACGCAAATGGTTAGCCCGCCGGAAAAAATAACGCGGAATTTAGAGATCCTTTGACAATCCTTGCTTATCGCAACCTACACGGCGCAAACTT
>JAGBSZ010000085.1 GCA_017631585.1 Bacteroidaceae bacterium | reverse complement strand
TAATAATGGCTGTCAAGAGGTTGTATTTTTTATTAAAATGCACTATCTTTGCAAAGATTTTATCTATTTTTGAGATTGAATGAGAAAATTTGCCTACATATTCTTGATTGCCATCTTGGCTTTGACATCTTGTGATACTTTCAACAAGGTGTATAAATCCACAGATACTGCCTACAAGTATGAGGTGGCAAAGGCATATTATCTTGCCGGAAACTATTCCAAGGCATCGCAGCTGCTCGAAACAATGGTAACAATGTTCAAGGGCAGTGACAAGGCTGAGGAATCATTGATATTGCTGGCACGCTGTTACTACAATTCAAAGGATTTTGAAACTGCATCGCAATATTTCAAGGTATATTATTCCAACTATCCGCGAGGAGAATATGCTGAATATGCACGTTTCTATTCGGGTAAATCGCTATATGAGGGTATAACCGAGCCTGAGCTTGACCAGACAAATACCTATACGGCAATCAGCGAACTGCAACTTTTTATGGAGTATTTCCCATACAGCGACTATCGCGACGATGCTCAGGCGATGATTTTGAGAATGCACGACCTGCTTGTAGAAAAGGAGTATCTTTCGGCAAAGCTCTACTATGAACTTGGTGATTATATGGCATATATGGGTAACAACTATCAGGCATGTATCATTACAGCCCAGAATGTGATGAACGATTACCCTTATACCTCGTTCCGCGAGGATTTGTCGATACTTGTTCTGCGTGCACGTTACAAGATGGCTTTCCACAGCGTCGAGGACAAAAAACTTGAACGTTTTCGTGATACAATAGATGAATATTATGCTTTCAAAACGGAATTTCCCGAAAGCAAATATATGAAGGAGGCTGACAAATATTATAAAGAGGCTACAGAATTCGTAAATAAGTGATAAAATTAAAATTTAAGATAAAATGGATTACAAAAAGACAAATGCTCCAACAAACACTGTCACACGCAACATGGCAGATTTCGTGAATGAGACAGGTAACGTGTATGAATCGGTTGCTATCATCGGTAAGCGTTCCAACCAGATTGCGGCAGAGATGAAAGAGGAACTCTTGAAAAAGTTGAATGAGTTCTCATCTTCAACCGACAACCTTGAGGAGCAGTTTGAAAATCACGAGCAGATAGAGATTTCTCGTTTCTATGAGAGATTGCCAAAGCCTACATTGATTGCTGCTCAGGAGTTTCTTGATGGCAAGGTATATTTCCGCGACCCGGCTAAGGATACCGACGAGGAGGCATAATTTTAGGGAATCTGTTTCAAACCGACGCGAATATGAAGTTTCGTTCTTACCAGTTGCTGTTCATCGCTTCTATAGCTCTTCTGATAGTCGCGCTTGTAAAGCCGGTTGTCAATTTGATTGAGCCTACAGGAGTAACTGCTGTAATGGATAATTTCGGATATGCGCTTGCTGACGGTAATGTGTCTCGCGCTGTGGTTGCTTTGGGAGTGGTGCTTATAGCTGCAGTTGCAGTTAATGCCTTTGCACTGTTTGTATCGCTTTTCAGTAATTTCACCTTGCAAAAACGAAGCACAATCCTGTCGATGCTGCTCGTAGCAGGATATTATATTCTGTTGCTTGTCTATCTGCTTATTCTCACAGATGGTGCAGCGGTGGAGATGCTTTGGGCAATGTTTATGCCTGTTTTGGCATTGTCGCTGAACGCCTGCGCTTTCTTGCTTATACGCCGTCACGAGGCTAAGATTGTGGCAAGTGCCTTGGGATTCAGATTAAGAGACTAAAAGTTGATTTTGTTATATTTCAAGGGGCATTCCAAACGGAATGTCCCTTGAAATTATATTTGGGCTTACCGGCAAAGGAGATTTTAACCTTGATATATCCTCTTTTTCAAACAAAACGTCATTTTCAGTTGTTCTTATCCATATATAATAAGATGAATTTGTATGGACAAGATGAAAATTACTGTTTTTGCCGACCCTGTATGTACATGGTGTTGGGGTAGTGTTCCTATAATCAGAGCATTGGCTTATCGTTATGGCGAACAGGTAGAGATTGATTATGTCATGGGAGGTATGATTGAAGATATAACTTCCTATAGTAACAGACGTTTGTCGGTGGGCGGTGATGTGGCATTGTCCAACAGGAATATACACAAGCATTGGCTTGAAGCATCGGCAGTTCATGGTATGCCTGTGTGCGAGTCGGGGTTTCATCTTTTCAGTGATGCGAGGCGTTCTACATTGCCGCAGAATTATGCCTGTATAGCGGCAAAGATATATGTCAAGGAAAACCGTATGACTATGCCTGCTGATGCTCATCTGCATTTTATGCGTCGTTTGCAGGAGGCAACAGCTGTTGAAGCGTTGTTGACAAACGAAGAGAGTGTGATATTTGATTTGTCGGCAACAGTCGGTTTTGAGCCTGCTAAATTTGCACGGATATATAACAGTGAAAAGGTCAAGAGTTTGTATAATGAGGGCAAGCGTCTTTGCCAAAAGTTCGAACCGCTTACATTGCCCACCTATCTGCTGGAGTATCGTGGTAAAGAGATGAGTCTGCGCGGATATTCTTCGTACGAAGTGCTTGCGCAATGTATAGAACAACTTTCGAGTGGTAATGTCAAGCCTGTCGGTGACGGCAGGGATAAACCGACTGTGGAAAATATAAGAAATTTTATGTCGGTCTATCACAATGCATTCCCGGTGGAAATTGCCACAGCTTTTTCTTTAAAGAGGCATAGCGGACATTCTGCGCTGAACAGTGAATCCTACGAAGGACTGCCGGATATTGTTGCAATGCTTGTTGAGAATGGGGAAATAGCCATGGCATCCAAAGGTAATGGCTTCATGTATTACCTTATTAACGACGATAGTGAGCTGAAAAGACACAGGCGACACCTTGCCGGTGTTTATTGAATATATTGAATTTATCCAAAATTCTCAGCAGTGAGGGCAACCTTAAAATAAACTGGTTGCCCTCATTGCTAAGCTACATATAGGTGAGTTCTATTCGCCCTTGCTAATAGTATTCGTTCTTTTCTTTATTCTATGAGTGATGTCTCGTAAGGGGCTTTTTATGAAAGTTTGAATATAGTTTTATTGTTTCATGGTTTTTATTAAATTTGCGCTATACGATGACTAAAAAACAGTGGATTATGTTACAGATAGGTGATAAAGTGCCCGATTTTCTCGGTATTGACGAGGCGGGCAATGAGATACATGTAAGTGATTATGCCGGTCGTAAATTGGTTGTTTATTTTTATCCAAAAGATAGTACTCCGGGTTGTACAGCCGAGGCATGTTCGTTACGTGACGGTATGGATGAACTTGTAGCTGCCGGATATGCAGTGGTAGGTGTAAGTGCTGACAGTGTTGCTTCGCATGGGCGTTTTAAGGAGAAACAGCAACTTAATTTTCCTCTAATTGCCGACGTGGATAAAAATACGATAATGGCTTTTGGTGCGTGGGGTGAAAAGAAAATGGCTGGCAGGGTTTATATGGGTATCATACGCTCGACTTTTGTTGTGGCAGATGGAGTTGTGGAGCGTGTAATTACCAAAGTGGATACCAAGAATGCTGCTAAACAGATTCTTGGATGAGTTTTGGGCTATATTTTTTCATTACATGACAGAAATTCAAGGGAAAAGAGTTAACTTTGCCGTATAAGTATTTCTATATGAAAAAATCTGGTTCACAATCAAAGAAAACAAAAAAGGGCAAACAGAGAACTTTCAGATTGGTAGCTGTCAATCTGCTTGCTATGTTGGCAGCAGTGGTAATCATTCCGGTAATAGTTCTTGCATGGCTCGACAGTTATACAAATCATGGCGAGGCGTGTCGCGTTCCGAATATATGCGGCATGCAGCTCGATGAAGCTAAGGAGTTGTTGCGCAGTCATAATCTCGATCTTGAGATTGTCGATTATAAATACAAGAAGGGTGCAGCTGAAAATGAGGTGGTAGAGCAACGTCCTGTTGCAGATTCTTTTGTTAAGGAGGGACGCAAGATTATGCTTGTGATGAACTCTCTTAACAAGCCTATGGTGACATTGCCGAGTGTGACGGATAACTGCTCGTTGCGTGAAGCGGAAGCTCGCTTGAAATCTTCGGGTTTTGTTGTGTCCGGTGTTCTGTATCAGGACGGCGAAAAGGATTGGGTATATTCGGTTCTTTGCAATGGTAAGGAGCTTTATAATGGCGAGAGCATAGCGCGCGGTTCAAACCTTGTTCTTGTTGTAGGCAATGGCAACAGACCTGTGCGTAGCGAGTCGGTAATTGACGAAGATTATTTTGAATAAGATGAGTGAACTTGAAAATATCGGGAATCAGGATTTTCTTGACTTTGACGATGCCATTGAGGTTGAAGAGTCGCTCTTTCGTGAGGTTCATATAACTGTCGATAAGGGGCAGTCGCCTGTGCGTATCGATAAATTCCTTATCGATCATCTTGCAAATACTTCGCGCAACAAAATACAGCAGGCGGCAGATGCCGGTGCCATTAAGGTCAATGGCAAGGTTGTCAAGAGTAATTATAAGGTAAAGCCTCTTGAAGAGGTGGTTATCACATATAACACTCCAGCCTATGACAATACGATTATCCCCGAGGATATTCCTCTTGATGTAGTATATGAGGATGATGCTCTTATGGTTATAAACAAGCCTGCAGGTTTGGTGGTGCATCCCGGTTGTGGAAATACTCATGGTACGCTCATCAATGCCGTTGCGTGGCATCTCAAGGATAATCCCGAATTTGACCCCAATGACCCGCAAGTTGGTCTGGTTCATAGAATAGACAAGAATACATCGGGGCTTATAGTTGTTGCAAAGACTGCTTTTGCAAAAGCTCATCTTGGCATGCAGTTCTTCAACAAGACAACCAAAAGAACATATAATGCTGTAGTGTGGGGTAATATGAAGGATGATGCCGGCACTGTGGTTGGTAATATTACACGTAACCCGAGAAACAGGTTACAGATGTGTGTGTCGCCCGATGACTCTATAGGCAAGCATGCTGTAACGCACTATAGAGTGCTTGAAAGGTTGAGTTATGTCTCTTTGGTGGAGTGCAATCTTGAAACGGGACGTACGCATCAGATAAGGGTTCACATGAAGCATATCGGTCACATTCTTTTCAATGACGATGTGTATGGCGGTGATGAAATTCTCAAGGGTACAAACTTCAGCAAGTACAGCCAGTTTGTACGCAATTGCTTCAAACTTTGTCCGCGTCAGGCTCTGCATGCCAAGACATTGGGTTTTGTTCATCCTGTTACCGGCGAAACAATGTTTTTCGATTCTGAATTGCCGACGGATTTTGTCTCTATGGTTGAGGCTTGGAGGCGATACTCGAGTGCCAGTGCTGCGTATATGGAATGATTTTTTATCGACGAAAGTATTAAAGAGGGTGTTCTTTTGATTTTTAAAAAGGATACTCTCTTTGTTTTATAGGATTTTAGCAGGTCGGTTTATCTCTTTTTGAAGTTTTCAAGAGTTTCGGGTGTTCCGTTGAATATGTTTATATCAACGTTGCGGTTTATTCCGGGCAAACGACCTCTGTCGGAGCATTGCCATATTGTCCATGTCTGATTGACTTCGAGGGTATCTACATAGTAGTGGGCAATCCATGTTGGAAAGCGGTCGAAGTATTTGTCGTTCAGATAACGTGCCTTATATTTCTTGCCTGAATATATGATGGGCTTTATGCCGTAGTGTTCTTCTATCTTTGCTATGAATATCTTCAGTTCCTGCATGAAGAGTGCTTTGTCTGTGGGCTTTTCTTCAACGTCGATGACGGGCGCAAGGTCGCCTTTTTCCATTTTTACCGTTTCTGTGAACATGGTGGCTTGCTCCAAGCCTGTTGAATATGGGCTGAAATAGTGGTATGCACCTCTTGTAAAGCCATGTTCTTTGGCTTTTTGCCAGTTGGTGTCGAATTGGGTGTCCTTGTGGTCCTTGCCTTCTGTAGCTTTCATATATACGAAGCTGATAGGACACTCTTTGGGGTTCTCTCTCTTGAGTTTCTCCCAGTTTATCTTTCCCTGATGATGTGAAATGTCGAGTCCATATACGTTATATCCTTTGGGAATGCATGTTTCGTAAATCTTTATTCCTTCGCAGGTTGTAAAACGGAATATCACTTGTTTGAATACAAGGTGATATGCTATGAACATGACAGCGGATGACACAAGCATGGCTATGAGAATATATTGCCAGTGTGGCATCTCTTTCGCTTGCTTGCGTGATGATGAACGGCGGGCGGAAGTGTTCTTCTTCCGTCCGCCGGTTACTTTTATTGTAGTTTTTTTAGCTTTTGCCATTAAAACCTATTACTTCTGTTGCTCAAGAGCAAGAGTCTTGGTAGTCTGGTCGCAAACTTCTGTAGGACCAAAGTACTGGATTGGACCCGGATATACATAGCATGTCTCCTTAGCCCACTGCTCTCTGTTTGCTGCAAAAGTCTTGAAAGGTGCGCCGTTGAGGTCAACGAGTGCCTTCTGGATAACTGGCTTCATCTCGCCATGACGACGCTCCATGTTCATCATCATTGTGATGGGGATACCACCTGCAACCCATTCTGCAGCAGGCGCTGTTGTGTTGCGTACTGATGACATGTAACCTGTCTTGCCTGCAGCGATAAGCTGTGAAGCATTGTAACCAAGAGCGTAGCAGTAGTCGGCATCGTAGTTTGATGGAGCTGCGCAACGTCCTTCGTAACCGAAGAAGTGGTGCTGTGCGTTGAACTTGCCAACGTATTTGCCCTCAGCTTTCCAAGCTGCGAGCTTGTTAGATACCATTTCTGACAAGAGCTTCTCTGTCTCGATGAGTGATACCTGTACGTTACCGTGTGGGTCGCGGTCCATAGTCAACTGACGTGCAACGCCTGCAGGGAGGCTAGCATAAACCTCTGCGTTCTCCTTAGAGAGCTGGTTGATGATGTACTGACGCTGCTCCTCTGGTGCAACTGCTGCATACTCCTCGCTCTTGTGAGCCAAAAGGTCGTTAAGCTCAGCGATGAGAGCCTTCATTGCAGGAACGAACTCGATAAGACCTTCAGGGATAAGAACTGTACCAAAGTTGTTACCGTCAGCTGCGCGATCAGCAACAGCCTGTGCAATTGAAGTTACGATGTTGTCGAGTGAAAGAGCCTTCTGCTCAACCTCCTCTGAGATGATACAGTAGTTAGGCTGTGTCTGCAATGCACACTCAAGAGCGATGTGTGATGCTGAACGACCCATCAACTTGATGAAGTGCCAGTATTTCTGTGCAGAGTTACAGTCGCGCTGTATGTTACCGATAACCTCTGAATATACCTTACATGCTGTGTCGAAACCGAATGATGTCTCGATGTAT
>JAGBSZ010000084.1 GCA_017631585.1 Bacteroidaceae bacterium | reverse complement strand
CGTTAAAGACAGAAAGGGTACATATCATCGCCGCTGTAGCCAAGGCAACACCTGCCACAGCAACCGCCGAAATAATATTTATTACCTGATGGCGTTGCTTTGAGAAAAGATAGCGTTTGGCAACAAACAGCGCGAGATTCATAGAATCACTCTTTCAGCAATTTGTCGATATTGTCGATGTAATCGAGAGAGTCATCGATGTAGAAACGGAGTTCCGGAATGACACGCAACTGATGACGCACCCTGTTGACATGGTCGATACGTATCGCCTTGATATTTTCGTTCAAGTGATTTACCACTTCGTTGCCTTTTTCCGATGGGAAAACACTAAGATAAGCCTTTGCCACGCCCAAATCGGGACTTACTCTTACAATGCTTACCGAAACCATTATACCGCGGCTCTCCTTTGCCAACTTGAGCAGAATATCACTCAACTCCTTTTGTATAAGACGAGAGATTTTATTTTGTCTTGTACTATCCATATTTTTATCTGTTTATTTTTTTCTTATTATCGTCAAGCCGTCGCGCAAGGGAAGAATAACAACCTCCACCCTGTCATCGTTGCGCACAAGGTCGTTGAAAGCACGTACACCATTGGTCTGTGCATCCTGTCTGTCGGGTTCTATAACATGACCGTCCCAAAGTGTATTGTCTGCAAGAATCCAGCCACCTTCGTTGAGATACTCGAGAGCCATCTCGTAATACTTGACATATTCACGTTTGTTGCCATCGATAAACACCATATCGAAACGCTCACCCATGGTTGGCACAATCTCCAAGGCATCACCGATGATGAACTTAACCTTTGAGGCATAATCCGAACCATCTATCCAACGGCGGGTAAAATCTTCAAGTTCATCCTCCACCTCGAAAGTGTATATAAGTCCCTCTTCGCCAAGCCCTTCAGCCATACACAGAGCCGAATAGCCCGTGAAAGTACCTATCTCTAAGATACGTTTGGGCTTTATCATACTGACAAGGAATTTGAGCAAACGTCCCTGTATGTGCCCCGAAGCCATCTGCGGAGCAAGAATCTCCACATGTGTTGCACGGAAAAGACGATACAGATAGTCGCCTTCGGGCGAACTATGGTCGGCAATATACTTATCAAGCGGTGTAGTCAGGCTCATTCTCTCAAACATTACGCATTCCGTCTGCGAAGATACAACAAAGAAATGAAAAAGTATTATCTTTGTGTGGAAAACAGAAACAACAGCAATGCCAGGCAGGTCAAACAACAAATCCCCTCTTGCACGTTACAGCATATATCTTAAGCTCGAAAAATCGCTACAGCCTAACAGCGTAAGCGCATATATGAGCGATATAGCCAAGTTCGCCGCCTTCATTGGTGGAGAGGAGGCTTTACCAAGTGCCTCACTTGATGATATGCGCGAATTCCTCGCATCCCTAACCGATGTAGGCATAAATGCACGTTCTCAGGCACGAATAATGTCTGCAATGCGTTCGTTCTACCAATTTCTGAAGCTCGACGGCTACATAGAACACGACAACACCGAACTGCTAAAATCCCCCAAACCGTCAATGCGGTTGCCGGAGGTTCTTACTCTCAGTGAAATAGACGACATCATAAACGCAATAGACCTCTCAAAAAACGAAGGACAGAGAAACAGAGCCATAATAGAAATGCTCTACAGTTGCGGATTGCGTGTATCCGAACTGTGTTCGCTGAAACTATCCGACCTGTACATCGATGAGCAGTTCATACGCGTAACAGGAAAGGGAGAGAAACAGCGTCTTGTACCGATATCATCGCGTGCTATAGCCGAGCTTGAAGCATATTTCGAGGACAGGAACAGGATATGCATCAAACCGGGATATGAGGATTATATATTCATCAGCGAGCGATTGAAAAAACCATTGTCGCGCATAATGGTATTCCACATGATAAAGGAGAATGCAGAAATTGCAGGAATAGACAAGAGTGTCAGCCCTCACACATTCCGCCATTCCTTTGCCACCCATCTGCTCGAGGGCGGTGCCAATCTGCGTGTCATTCAGGCGATGCTGGGACACGAAAGCATATCGACAACTGAGATTTACACACACATAGACAGCACGCGTCTGCGCGAGGAGATTATCATGCACCATCCGCGTAATAAAAAAAATAAAAAAGCATTTATTATAAAATAATATTTTGTTTATTGCTATAGTGGACTTAACTTTGCAAAGAGTTGAGATAATTAAAAAACAAACCAATTACAAAATAAATCGAAATGTTGAAAAAGACTTCTTCACTGCTCACATTGTTGGCTATTCTTGTATTGAACTCATGCAGTTCCAGAATAAAAGAGATGAAACCTGAGTTCTTCACTGTAACTCCTAAAATCATGGAAGTTACCGGCACAGAAATACCGGTGACCATTGATGGCAAGTTCCCGGTCAAATTCTTTGACAAGAAAGCGGTATTGACAATTACTCCGGTATTGAAATACAAAGATGGCGAAGCTACTGCTGAATCATCTATTTTCCAAGGTGAGAAGGTACGCGGCAATGACAAGACAATCTCGTATGAAAACGGAGGCAGTTTCAGAATGAAAATGACATTCGATTATATCCCGGCAATGGAGGATGCTGAGTTATATCTGAGATTCTCCATAAACAAAGGCAATAAGACACACTCATTGCCCGAAGTAAAAGTGGCAGACGGTTGCATTACAACATCACAGCTTTACAGAGAAACATCTACCACAGCAAACATCGCATGGTGTGAAGACGCATTCCAGCGTGTAATTAAACAGGCAAAGGAAGCAAACATTCTGTTCCTTATACAGCAGACAAATCTGCGAATGTCAGAGTTAAAGAGCAAAGAGATAAAAGAGTTCAAGAACACAATTACCGACATAGCAACTGACTACGAGAATAAGGTACTCGACGATGTTCAGATTTCATCATACGCATCTCCGGATGGAAATTTCTATCTGAACGATGATATAGCAACCGGTCGTGGCGACAATGCAGCCAAATTTGTAAAGAAGGAGTTGAAGAACGCCAAACTCGACAGCTATGTTGACAACTATTATACAGCAGAGGACTGGGAAGGTTTCAAGGAACTCGTTTCAAAATCGGAACTACCTGACAAAGAACTTAT
>JAGBSZ010000083.1 GCA_017631585.1 Bacteroidaceae bacterium | reverse complement strand
TCTCAAGAACCAAGCGGTCATAGTCAGTCTTCTGCTCTACGCGGAATGGCTCACGCTGGTAGTTGACATTACGAATAGGAGTGTATATCGAGTCGATTGGAATCATAGAGGGTTCTGTGCAGTACTCTCTGTTCTCATCAGCAGGAACGTAACCACGTCCCTTGTTGATGCTGATCTCAATCTGCATTTTAGCCGACTCGTCGAGGTGGCAAATGACTAACTCGGGATTTAACACTTCAAATCCTGTTAAATACTTACCAATCTCACCTGCAGTGAACACTGTTGTATTCTCTACATTGATTGAGACTTTCTCGGTTTCGAATTCCTCTACGATTCTTTTGAATCTTACCTTCTTAAGGTTCAGGATAATGTTGGTAACATCCTCCTTTACACCAGGAATTGTAGCAAACTCGTGCTCAACACCGTCAATCTTGATGCAATTGATTGCAAAGCCTTCCAAAGAAGACAACAGGATGCGACGGAGTGCGTTGCCCACGGTTGTTGCAAAACCAGGCTCAAGGGGACGGAACTCGAACTTGCCATAGAAGTCGGTTGCCTCCAACATTACAACCTTGTCAGGTTTTTGAAATGTTAATATCGCCATTATCAAATATTAATTTTTGCTATACAACTCAACGATTAACTGCTCCTTGATGTTCTCAGGAATCTCTGAACGCTCAGGAACGCTCAAGAACTTACCTGCCATCTCAGACTCATTCCACTCCAACCAAGGATACTTGCTGTGGTTGAGGCCTGCCAATGAGTTCTGGATAACCTCGAGAGACTTAGAGCGCTCGCGTACGCCGATCACCTGTCCTGGCTTGATGTGACGTGAAGGGATGTTACATACCTTGCCGTCAACAACAATGTGGCAGTGGCTTACCAACTGACGTGCAGCTGCACGAGTAGGAGCGATGCCAAGACGATAAACAACGTTGTCCAAGCGTGCCTCGAGATTCTGCAAGAGAACCTCACCGGTAATACCGGGAGCTGAATCCGCCTTCTTGAAAGTGTTACGGAACTGTTTCTCCAATACACCGTATGTATATTTTGCTTTCTGCTTCTCTGCAAGCATGACACCGTACTCAGAAGTCTTGCGACGGCGGTTGTTGCCGTGCTGACCAGGAGCATAGTTCTTCTTAGAAAGCACTTTGTCTGCACCGAAGATAGGCTCGCCAAAACGACGTGCTATCTTGCTTTTAGGTCCTGTATATCTAGCCATTTTAAACTTCTTAAATAAAAATTATACTCTTCTTCTCTTAGGAGGACGGCATCCATTGTGTGGCAGTGGTGTTACGTCTATGATCTCTGTTACCTCGATACCTGCGTTGTGTACAGTGCGGATAGCAGACTCACGACCATTACCTGGGCCCTTTACATATGCCTTTACCTTGCGCAAGCCAAGATCGAAAGCGATCTTTGAGCAAGCCTCGGCTGCCATCTGGGCAGCATACGGAGTGTTCTTCTTAGAACCGCGGAAACCCATCTTACCTGCAGATGACCAAGAGATAACTTGACCCTCCTCATTAGCCAGACAAACAATGATATTGTTAAATGACGAATGAACATGAAGTTGTCCGTTGGCTCCGACCTTTACATTTCTTTTCTTTGTTGCAACTGTTTTCTTTGCCATATTACTTACCTATTATTTTGTAGCTTTTTTCTTGTTAGCAACTGTCTTCTTACGTCCCTTGCGTGTACGAGCGTTGTTCTTAGTGCTCTGACCACGTACCGGCAAACCGTTACGATGACGAATGCCACGATAGCAACCGATATCCATCAGACGCTTGATGTTAAGCTGAATCTCTGAACGGAGGTCACCCTCTACCTTATACTCTGCACCAATAACCTCACGTACCTTTGCTGCCATATCATCGGTCCACTCCTGAACCTTGATATTACGGTCAACACCTGCCTTGTCAAGGATCTTGGCTGCACTGCTGCGTCCGATACCATAGATGTATGTCAACGCAATCTCTCCTCTCTTATTCTGAGGAATATCTACACCAACTATTCTTATAGCCATATACGAATATATATTTTTAATTTACTACTTAATTACCCCTGACGCAGTTTGAATTTGGGATTCTTTTTGTTGATCAAATACAAACGACCGTTTCTGCGAACGATTTTGCAGTCTGGAGTGCGTTTCTTAATAGATGCTTTAACTTTCATATTATATTGTTTTTTTTATTTATATCGGAATACGATTCTTCCTTTGGTCAAATCATAAGGAGACATCTCAATTCTCACTTTATCACCGGGCAGTATCTTGATGTAGTGCATTCTCATCTTTCCTGAGATGTGCGCAATCACTTCGTGACCATTCTGCAACTCAACTCGGAACATAGCATTTGACAATGCTTCTACAATAGTACCGTCCTGTTCAATAGCACTCTGTTTTGCCATATCAATATCCTTTACTTCTTAATACTTCTTCTACAAATTCGAACGATGACAATATATCGGCACCGTTTTTACCAACAGCTATGGTATGTTCAAAATGGGCTGCATTCTTTCTGTCACGCGTTCTCACCGTCCAGCCGTCGCGCTCCATGAAAATCTGACGTTTTCCAAGAGTAATCATCGGCTCTATAGCAAGACACATTCCCTGACGTAGCTGAAGACCGTTACCCTTGCGTCCATAATTGGGAACTTCGGGTGCTTCGTGCATCTCTCGTCCTATACCATGACCCACAAATTCACGGACAACACCGAAACCATTCTGTTCGCAATGTGTCTGTACGGCATTACCAATGTCGCCAAGACGCTTGCCGTGAATTGCCTGTTCAATACCTTTATACAATGACTCTTTTGTAACCTGAAGAAGCTTCTTAGTCTCTTCATCTACTTCGCCGACACAGAATGTGTAGCAAGAGTCACCACAGAAACCATTCAAGAATGTACCGCAATCGACGGAAATGATATCACCATCCTTTAGAGGTACATCATTTGGTATTCCGTGTACAACAACATCGTTCACCGATGCACAAATCGAACCGGGGAATGGAGAACCTTCATGATTGGGATAACCCTTGAATGTAGGTATCGCTCCATTGTCGCGGATGAACTCCTCTGCAACCTTATCGAGTTGTTTTGTAGTTACACCGGGCTCGATTATTTTAGCAACTTCGGCAAGCGTCTTACCAACAAGCAAATTCGCTTGCCGAAGTAGTTCTATTTCGTCTGAAGTCTTAAGAAATATCATTCTTAGCTCAACAAATTAACCTACGCGACCCTTTATACGACCCGAGCTGAGCAAACCGTCGTAGTGTCTCATCATCAGGTGACTCTCTATCTGCTGGAGTGTATCAAGGATTACACCAACAAGAATCAACAATGATGTACCTCCGAAGAATGCTGCGAACTCCTGCTGCAAACCGAGAGATCCTGCGAAAGCGGGAAGTATCGCGATCAATGCAAGGAAGAGCGAACCGGGAAGGGTTATGCGTGACATAATCGTATCAATATATTCAGCTGTAGGCTTACCCGGCTTGACACCCGGAATAAAACCATTATTGCGTTTCATGTCCTCAGCCATCTGCATCGGATTGATGGTGATAGCTGTGTAGAAATATGTAAACAATACGATAAGAAGCGCAAATATCAAGTTGTACAACCAAGATGTGTTGTCAGACATCATCTGCACGAATGCTGAAGGCTCACCTGTAGCACCGTATCCCATGATAACCATAGGAATGAACATTATTGCCTGTGCAAAGATGATAGGCATAACGTTTGCAGCATTGACCTTCAATGGAAGATACTGACGTGCACCTGAAACTGTTGCACCACCTGTAGCCTGCTTTGCATACTGTACGGGAATCTTACGAGTACCGCGCAACAATGCAACGCCTGCGCATATTACCAATATAAGGAGTACAATTTCCAAAAGGAACATTACTACACCACCACCTGCAGCACCTGTCATTCGAGAAGTGAACTCCTGAATGAGTGCCTGTGGGAAACGTGCAATGATACCGATCATAATGATCAAAGATACACCATTGCCGAGACCCCTGTCGGTAATACGTTCACCCAACCAAAGGATGAACATACTGCCGGCAGCAAGAATTATTGTAGATGTTATCATGAAAGCCCAGCTTGACTCTACTGCGATAGCTGCACCTGCAGTAGCTCTAAGGTTCGCCAAATAAGCGATACCCTGAGGTATGAGGATTGCTATAGTCAAATAGCGTGTGTACTGGTTGATCTTACGACGACCGCTTTCACCCTCGCGCTGCATCTTCTGGAATGAAGGCAACACGATAGCCAACAACTGTACAACAATTGATGCTGAGATGTAGGGCATAATTCCAAGGGCAAAGATGGATGCATTCGAGAATGCACCACCTGAGAACATATCAAGCAGAGACATCAAACCATCCTTTGTTTGATTTGTAAGTCCACCGAGCTTCGCTGTATCGATACCGGGGAGCACTACAAATGAGCCAAAGCGATATATTGCGATGAACAGGAGAGTGATACCAATGCGCACTCTCAGGTCCTCGACCTTCCAGATATTCTTGATTGTCTGGACAAACTTAAGGTTTGATAGTTTTTTTGCCATTTCTTAAAGCTTTACTACTGTTCCACCTGCTGCCTCAATAGCCTCTGCTGCCTTCTGAGAGAATGCGTGTGCCTCAACTGTCAACTTAGCAGTCAAAGTACCGTTAGCAAGTACCTTAACAAGCTGTGTTGAAGAGATGAAACCAGCTGCAACCAAAGTCTGAATGTTGATTGTCTCCAAAGACTTGCTTTCAGCAAGAGCCTGAAGTGTAGCAAGGTTAACAGCCTTGTACTCTACACGATTGATATTTTTAAAGCCGTACTTAGGTACACGACGTTGCAAAGGCATCTGACCACCTTCGAAACCAATCTTCTTGCTGTAGCCTGAACGAGACTTAGCACCCTTGTGACCACGTGTAGAAGTACCACCTCTACCTGATCCGGTACCACGTCCAATTCTTTTGCGAGCCTTAACAGCACCCTCGGCTGGCTTAAGATTATTTAATTTCATAACCTGAATCTTTTTTTAATTAATTACTCTTCAACAATGGCAACCAAATGCTGAACTTTCTTAATCATACCACGAATAGAGGCATTATCAGGACACTCAACAACCTTGTTCATCTTTGTAAGGCCAAGAGCATCAAGTGTCAGCTTCTGAGTCTTAGGAGCGCCGATACGGCTTCTAACTTGCTTAATCTTTATTGTAGCCATGATATTCCTCCTTATCCGTTAAATACTTTACTCATACTTACACCTCTGTTCTGAGCAACCATGCGTGCATCACGCATCTCGCTCAAGGCTGCGATTGTAGCCTTAACCAAGTTGTGAGGGTTAGAAGAACCCTTAGACTTAGCCAAAACGTCAGTAATACCAACACTCTCCAAAACGGCACGCATAGCACCACCTGCTACTACTCCGGTACCGTGTGACGCAGGCTTGATGAAAACCTCTGCACCACCGAAGTGAGCCGACTGCTCGTGAGGAACTGTACCTTTGAGTACAGGAACGCGAACAAGATTCTTCTTCGCTGCCTCTACGCCCTTAGCGATAGCTGCTGTTACTTCGCTTGCTTTACCAAGACCGTAACCGATGATACCATTCTCGTTACCTACAACAACGATTGCAGAGAAGCTGAATGTACGACCACCCTTTGTAACCTTTGTTACACGGTTGATAGCAACCAATCTATCCTTTAATTCAACGTCGTTTGCGACTTTTACTCTATTATTAATTGCCATATTCATTAGAATTTAAGACCACCATTACGTGCAGCGTCAGCCACTTCCTTAACTCTTCCGTGGTAGAGGTAACCGTTACGATCGAAAACAACAGTAGTGATACCTGCTTCGATAGCCTTCTTAGCGATCAACTCACCAACCTTAGCTGCCTGCTCCTTCTTGGGCATTGCCTCAAGACCGAGAGAAGATGCAGCGGCCAATGTGCGACCTGTCTGGTCATTAATTATCTGAACATAGATCTGCTTGTTGCTACGGAAAACGCTCATACGAGGACGCTCTGCAACACCTGAAATCTTGTTACGCACTCTATATTTAATCTTGGTACGTCTTTCTATCTTTGTTGTCATATGCTTACTGTTTTACTGAATTATTTAGCACCAGCCGACTTACCAGACTTACGACGAATAATCTCACCAACAAACTTAACACCTTTACCCTTGTAAGGCTCTGGCTTACGGAATGAGCGGATCTTCGCACAAATAAGACCAAGCAACTCTTTGTTGCAAGACTCAATGATGATAAGAGGGTTCTTGTTTCTCTCAGACTTAGTCTCAACCTTAACCTCAGCAGGGAACTGCATGTAGATAGGGTGAGTAAAACCAAGCAACAACTCGATAGCATTGTTGGGTTTGTCGTTCACACGATAACCTACACCGACAAGCTCAAGTTCTTTCTTGAAACCGGCAGAAACACCGAT
>JAGBSZ010000082.1 GCA_017631585.1 Bacteroidaceae bacterium | reverse complement strand
GTCTCGCGCATCCAATTGCTTTTATTGGTTATACGGTATTTTTTCAGATAATCGTCAATGATTTTCATCTCTTCCTCGCTGACAAGGCATACTACTCTTGAATGACGTACCGGTTGTACGCGTGTAGTTGTAGCTTGGGGTTTTCTTGTCTTTTTTGCGCTCATAGGTTTGGATTAATCTATGCAAAAGTAATTCATCTTTGAAGTAATTGCAAGTTTTTCATTTGCTTTTCCTTATTTCTTGTGTTATCTTCGCCATATAATCTGTATTTTTTATGGCTGAACATAATCTGCTTGGCAATAAAGGTGAAATGCTGGCGTCCCGCTACCTTATGGAGCAGGGATTTGCCGTCTTGCGCTATAATTGGCGATGTGGTCACAAGGAAATTGACCTCATTGCTCGTGAGCGTGACACCCTTGTCTTTGTAGAGGTTAAGAGCCGGCGCGACGAATTCTATGGCAATGCATCCGATGCTGTAACCCCTCAAAAGATACGTCATCTTATATCGGCCGCCGAGGTGTATATAAACCGATATAAGATAGATTCACCTTATCGGTTTGATATTGTTACGGTTGTGGGTACGGGTGAACCATATAAGATTGAGCATATCAGAGATGCCTTTTATGCAACGTGGTAATAAATAGTGGATTTATGAATATTGAGGATGCCCGTTTATATTGTCTTTCCAAGTTGAACGCAACCGAAGATTTTCCGTTTGATGAAACAACATTGGCTTTCAGGGTGGAGAATAAAATCTTTGCCATCGTGGATCTTGAGAATGTCTCTTGGTTCTGCGTAAAATGTGATGCAGATTATGCCATAGAACTCCGTGACAAGTATCCTCATATTGTACCGGCATGGCATATGAACAAGAAATATTGGAACCAGCTTGATATAGCTTTGTTGAGTGACGAATTATTCTTCTCGCTTGTCGATCATTCATATAATGAGGTTCTAAAGAAATTATCAAGAAAAATACGTGTCAAGTATGGTCTGTGATAAGAAATATATAATCCGTCTTGATACGGTGGATTCCACGAATCGTTACTTGCGTGATGAGGCTGACGTTCTATGGAATGAATGTGCTGCGGAAAAGAGGTTTGTCGTTGTCGTAGCCGGGCATCAGACAGCCGGACGAGGACAAAGAGGCAACAAATGGTGTTCCAATGCAGGAGAGAATCTTCTCTTTTCTATTCTTGTACGTCCCGGTGAACAGTTGAGGGTCGATAAACAGTTCTTGTTGTCGCAGGTTGTGGCTCTTTCTTTGCACGATACAATGAGGTGCTATGGCATTGATGCTAAGTTGAAATGGCCTAACGATATATATGTGGAAAACAGAAAATTGGCAGGTATTCTTGTGGAACTTGATTACTCCGGGGCATTTGTTGAGCAGGCTATAATCGGCATAGGGATAAATGTAAATCAGGAACTCTTCCCTGAAATGGATAGAAATCCTGTATCAATGAAAATGTTGCTTGGTCGTAATCTTTGTACCGATGATGTGCTTGCTACCGCTCTCGAATTCTTTGAACACTATTATAGCCAAATGCTTTACGGTAATCGGGAGGCTTTGGCTGCAGAGTATTCAAGGCTTCTTCTCGGATATAAGGAATTACGCTCCTTTGTTGATTCAGAAGCTCGCTTTGATGCTGTTATAGAGGGTGTTGAGGGTGACGGACATCTGTTGTTGCGACGCAGTGATGGCACTTTGTCGCGTTATGCCTTTAAAGAGGTTGAACAGCTTTTATAAGTTACGGTTGTTTTTCAATCCCTCCTCACGTTCCTTTCTGAGTTTGTTGCGACGACGTAATAAAAACCATAAAAGAATCAGCATTACAGCTGAAATGCCTACTGTTATCCATTTTTCGGTATTTGACATTTCTGTATTCTTTGGAAACAGGTATATATACATTACTGCTGTATATATGGCAAGTAAAGCTATCGTGACATTGGGGTTTTTAATAAATCTCATAATATATGCTGTTTGTTGTCTCTTTAAATTTGTGCAAAGGTAAGAATTTTTTGCAGAGTAATGAATTTGCTTAACCTTTTACGGCAATTTATAGTATAATTTAAGAATTTGTCCTATTTTTACAGAATAATAACGGTTATTTAAATATTATAGATATGGCTAAATTTAAACGTATTCTGCTCAAGTTGAGTGGCGAGAGCCTTATGGGTGAGCAGGGGTATGGCATTGACGTTAAGCGTCTCAATGAGTATGCTGCACAAATCAAAGAGGTTGCCGAGATGGGTGTGCAGATAGGTATAGTCATCGGTGGCGGTAATATATTCCGTGGTCTCACCGGTGCCGGTAAAGGTTTTGACCGTGTAAAGGGCGACCAAATGGGTATGATGGCAACTGTTATCAACAGTCTTGCACTCAGTTCTGCTCTTGGTGCAGCCGGCGTTCCGAACAAGGTTCTTACAGCTATCCGCATGGAACCTGTAGGTGAGTTCTATACAAAATGGAAGGCTATTGAAGCAATGGAAGAGGGTAAGGTTGTCATTATGGCTGCCGGAACGGGAAGCCCCTATTTTACAACCGATACAGGCTCTTCGCTTCGCGGTATTGAAATTGAAGCGGATGTTATGCTCAAAGGTACTCGTGTAGATGGTATTTATACTGCTGACCCTGAAAAGGATCCTACAGCTACAAAGTTCCACGATATATCATACGACGAGGTAATAAGCCGTGGTCTCAAGGTTATGGATATAACAGCAACTGCGATGTGCCGCGAGAATAATCTTCCTATCTATGTTTTCAACATGGATGTCGTCGGTAATCTTAAAAAGGTTATGGATGGTGAGGAGATTGGAACATTCGTTCATCCATAAAGTTATATAATCAATAGAAAAGCAAATGCCCGCAACTGCGGGCATTTGCTTTTCTATTGATTGTCTTTCGTCATTATCCATCCTCCTGATTGTGCTATTTCTGCATCAATGGCTGTGTCGTTCTCACTTATGGCATGCAAAGTTCCTTTGTATATTGAAACCTTTGTTGCTGATACGGCACTGTCGTATGCTTTGAACTGACAATTTCCGTTTGTTATAGTAATGTTTCCGGTGTCGATAGCTTTGCTCTTGCGGGTTTCGCTTATTCCTATATAATCTTCTCCCATAGAAATAACTGTGATATCTCCGCCTTTTATTGTAGCTTTGTTGCAGTTGATGCCTTTTGCTCCTTTACCGTTACATTCTATGGCGATAGTACCCTTTTGTATGCTGAATTCACCTTCGCATTTGATTCCTCCGGTGGATGTAGTGTCGTTGAGGATTGTACCTTCTGCAAAACCAATCAGTTTGCCATTTGTGAATGTGATGTTGTTGTCGCAATTAACTAACTTTGAACCATTACCCTTTACAATACCGTGTATTATGCCTCCGGTCTGTTTATATGCTCCTTCTGTTTTTATGCCGGAGCTTTTATCACCGGTTGTAGTGAATTTTATATATCCTCCGTTGATTGTTGCACTTGCTGTAACAAGCGGATCGGCATCCTCATTTGAAACTTTTATAGCCTCACCCCCTGTTGTAATCTCCAACTTGCCGGCATCAATTATAACATCTCCCTTTCCGCAATCTATGCCGTCGTTGGTTGCATTTACAGTGATTGTTGGTGAAGCTGTTTTTGTGCGACCGATAATAAATTTGTCATTCGTGTGGAAGCCGTCTTTTGCGGCTTGAATGATGTTGATATTTCCACTGCGTATTCTTATGTAGTCGTCGCTGCATACACCGTGACCGCCGAGGCTTGTAATGTTCAGTGTTCCTGCTCCATCGAATACAAGCTGTCCTTCGCTGAACAATGTTCCTTTCTGGTCTTCATCTGCCACATCAGGAGCATTGTATGTCGCACCGTCACATAAATGATTTGTTGTATTCTCATCGATTGTGAGATAGATTGTTTTTCCGGTCTGTATGTTTATGGCAGGTCCTGCAGGATTTGTCAAGTCAACTCCTGAGAGCATTAGCTGGAACTTCTTAAGACTGTATATCTTTAAAGAACCATTACTGCTCTTACCGCTTACAAAATATCCCACTTTGCCCGATTCTGAATTAATTGTCAAGTGTGCACCATGCTTTGTATAAGGGATGTTGCCGGAAACGGTAACATCGTTTTCACTGAATACTATGTTCACAATAGTGCCTACAGCAAATTTTTCTACAAAGTCACCATAATCATTTTCTGTTGTTTCAACATCTGGAATTGTTTCAATTACTTCGTTGAATTCGTTCTTGTCATTCTCGTCAAATGTTATCTCCGGGTTAAAATCGTATGTCAATTGATTCTTCTTGTCAGTCTTTGGAGATATACTTTCAACTTTGCCTGTGTGGAAAATATGCTGCAATCCACCATCCAATGTAAGTGTTACTGTTTTTTGTGTTTCATTGAATGTGATTTCTTTGGTATCTGTTGTTTCAACAGGCAAGAACGTCCCGTCGCTGTTGTTTATATTAAGAACCTGTGCCTGCAGACCGGTTGTAGCCAGCAGTGCCATTATGTAAATGTGCTTTTTCATCGTTTTACAAATTTTGCTGTCTGGTCGTTGATTTTGATAATATATATACCTTGTGGCAAATTGGCAATACTTATTATGCTGTTGGCAGATTTCTGGCGCACACACATAAGTTGGTTGCCTATAATATTATATATTCTTACGATATCCCCGGCATTACAGTTTATTGCAATGCAATCATTTGATATATAGTTGAATATATTCTCTTTTTGAACTGTAATATCATCAATGTTGCTGTAGTTGCTGAAGTGAATACGTTCAATCTCTCCCATAGATGCTGATGTTTCGATTCCATTTGTTTGCAGAATCTTTACGGTAGTGCCGTTGAATGTGATTTTGTCAAGGTTCTCGAATTCAACGGTTTCGGTATTCCCGCCCTTTTCTATAAGAATCTGTTGTGCCATGCCCGGCAAACAAAAAACAAGAAATAATAATAGTGTATATATCTTTTTCATCTTTCTTTGTTTTTATTATAGGTCAATAGAGTACTCGAATCCTACGGCATGACAATCAGGATCGTTACCGTTTACATCCTCATACAAGTAAAATAGTGATATATCGTTCTTCTTGTTTATCTTGTATGATGCTCCGGCACGGTAGCGTGCCTTGTCAAATGCTTGCCACTTGTCGAGGCGTGTGTATAGTTCTGCCGATACAAAAGGATTTATCTTGCAGTTTGGAATATCGTACTTGATGTTCAAGCGCGAACGTAGAGAAAGGTTGTTCTTTGCCTCTTTCAGTTCTGGTTCGATTTCTGTTGTAGGAGTCCATTCACCCTTTATGCCACCCTGCTTTTCCCAGCGATGTTTTGTCTCATCTATTGTTACAGAACCGGTATGAGTGTATTGCAGACGTTCGCGCAATGATACTTCGAACCTGCCTATCTTCATTTCACCTGTCAAGGTGAGATAAACTCGGTTGCGTGCTGCCCAATATGCTTCGTCTATATTGTAGTTGTATTCATTAATATCTTCTACATATTCCTTCAAACTCTTCTCGCTGAGATAGTGTCCGTATATGAAACAATATCCGAGATTACTCTTCAGCTCTGCTTTGGAAACAAGTTTTTCCGGGTTTTTCCACTGTTTTATCTCATAATCGAGTTTTGCACCCACAGCAATGCGTTCAAAATCGCTTACAGCTTCAATGGAACGAACCTCGGCATCTATCACAAATTTAGACTTCTTATTTACTTTTTTAGAGAATTCTACTGTTCCCCAGATACCAAAATCATCACTGCTTTTCTGTGCATTGATGCTGTGTGAAGGTATAATGGTAATTGCAATAGCAAAAAGTATTTTTGCTATGATGTCTTTAATTTTTAAGTTTGTATTCATCGACTGGTGCTTTTAATGTGGTATCAACTGAATTGTTTGCATTCTTGCTGCGGTAGTACATCTTTACTATAGCGGCATCCTTTAAAAAATCTATGCTGCCAACCTCAACCTTTTCAATCTTCAACCCTGTACGTTTTTCAAGGTCTGCGATAAGCTCTTCTCTCTTATCTTCGCTGATGAGGTTGACGTTGTCATACTTTATTACTTTATATGAATGGTGATTTAGGAATAATTTGCTTTCGCATAGCCAAATGGATATTATGAACAATGCGTTTATTATCAGCACTTCGCCATAGCTCAACTCACTTACGGTAAGTCCGTTGATTGCGCTTATTGCAATGATTATGAACAGATAGGTCATTTCGCGTATTGCAACCTGTTCTGTTCGGTAGCGTATGATGCTGAATATTGCAAAAAGTCCCAAGGCTATTCCGGCTTTCAGTTTTACGTCGCCCAATACGTATATAAGCATGAATGTACTTATGGCAATGAGTACGTAAGTAAAGAAAAACTCACCGCGTTTACATTTAGGGTAATACAGACCGCGTACTACAACCAAAATTGAGATAATATTTATCAGGAATGCCAATAGAAGGTCCTTTACGTGTGGAATATCAATGAACTTGTCATCGCTGATTCTTTTGTCTTTTATGCCTATGGACATTTTCTCATTTTTGTCATCGTCAAAATCGAAACCATTGTCCATGGCTTCTGTAATGACGAAATCTTCCGCTCCTGCAGTTACGGGGAGTGCTTGTGCATTAGCCTGAATACAGAATCCAAGGCTCATGCAGAGAAACAGTAATGTGATAGCTTTTTTCATATTAGGTTGTTTTATAGTTTATTTTCTATTTTGGATATCATTATAAGACGTTCTTTGAAGTTGTTGCGTTTTAATGTTCTGTTTGTCAGAGCACTTCCAATGCAATATTTGCTGAATCCGGAACGCTTAATACGAAGCTCTCTGAGTATGTCAAGAGCCGGTGACAGTACATTTCCGTCACGTTTCAATTCAATGATGGCAACTCTGTCGAGCCTCTCATGTCTATCGCTTTTCAGATGGTGAAATTTTAAGTTGAAATCTATTGTCAACCTTTCTGTTTTGCCGTAGTTGACTAATGTTATTCGGTTGAACCAATTTTCTATTACCGGAGTCACCTCTTCAATTTCATACCACGCATGCTTTGCCATAAATGGGATTATAGCCTCGTGCTCGTTGTGTACGGTGTCGTGTCCTTGAATGGCAATGCGCTTTTTCTTGGTGCGTCCGTGGTTGTTCTTGTTTTTTATCTCAAAGAATGTGTCGTTGCTGTCGAGGTATGTTCTTACTCTTATTTTCTCTCTTGTAGTCCTGCCACAGTGGTGCATATTGTACATCTGATAGTCGTCAGTGTCGTAGTATGTAGTGTGGTAGCTTGCAAGGCGTTTGCCGTTTATCTCCTGGATGAAATATTTGCCTTGGACAGCAAGCAAAAAAGCATGCAACTGCTCTTCCGTAGCGACAAACTTGGTGTCGGTGCGGTTCATCAACTTTATTCCCGACATTTCCTGAAGTGTTATCGGAGGTAGAAGTTGGGCTTTTTCTATAATGCTGTTGTCCATATTGTTGAAACAAATATATACGATTTTGCACAAAAATAAACAAAAAAACAAGAATGTAGCAAGTTATTGTGTTAATTATATTTATATTTATTAAAAAGTGTGTACTATTTATGTAAAATGAGATCTTTGTCTTGTTTTTTGTGCCAAAAGAATGTTTTTGCTATCTTCGCATGAGTATGTGTGTTTCCTTTAGTTTTGGTGGTAAAAAATATATACAATGAATGTTGCAGAAATAATAGATAAGTATTACCCTTTGGATAATGAACTTAAAGAAATCTTTATGGTTCATGCCTGTAAGGTAACAGAGCTTGCGCTTGAAATGGCACAAAGGCATCCTGAATTGAACATGGATGTGCAGTTTATAAAAGAGGCTGCCATGTTACACGATTTAGGAATTTTCCTGACAGATGCTCCGCGGATACATTGCTTTGGAAAGTCGCAGTATCTCTGCCATGGCTATCTCGGCGCCGAACTTTTGCGTTCTTTAGGTTATGAGCATCATGCAAGAGTGTGTGAAAGGCACACCGGAACCGGTCTTCATAAAGAGCAGGTTATAGCCAATGGTTGGGATATACCTGCAAGGGATTTTTTGCCGGAAACACTTGAGGAGCAATTGATATGTTTTGCCGATAAGTTCTATTCTAAAACCAAATATCTGCATACTGCACGTACATTTGACCAGGTTGTGGAGAGTATGGCAAAAATCTCCGACGAGGCTGTAGTAAAAGTTAAATTATGGGCTGAAATGTTTATGTAATTGCTTATATATGTAGCAATATCTGTTTTGTAAGTGATTTTTTGTTTTAAAAATAGAAAATACTCCTTTTATTTTCGTATTTTTGCACTCTACTACGCGCGCATATATAATGAATAACACATCGGTTAAGGTATTTCTAATAAATTTGCTGTTGGCGGTAATCGTTTTTGCGGTTCCTGCCAAGGCTGTATCTTTACCTTCGGAGGTGTTGGATTATTTTGTACAGCTCAATGATACGTTGCAGGCAGATACACTTTCAAACGATAGTGTTAAGGGTAAGAAAAAAAAGGATGCAATTGATGCACCGGTATATTATGAGTGTGTCGATTCGATGGTGTGGTCGCGCAACGGCAATGCCTATCTTTATGGAAGCAGCAAGGTCAATTATGATAATATCGAGCTTACGGCAAGTATTATATCAATGAATATGGACAGCAGTGTCGTGCATGCTACGGGTAGCGTTGATACAACCGGTGTTGTTACAGGTCTTCCTATCTTTATGGATGGCGGAACACCTTATGAGTCCGATCGTATGACTTATAATTTCAAGACAAAGAAAGGCTTTATCAATAATGTCTATACCCAGCAGGGCGATGGCTTCCTAATGGGTGGAAAGGCTAAAAAAGATTCCTCCAATGTGTTCTATTCACAGGATGGTATGTACACCACATGCGATGCAGAGCATCCTCACTTCTATATCAAACTTACCCGTGCTAAGGTTCGTCCTAAAAAGGACGTTGTTTCCGGTCCTCTCTATCTTGTTGTAGAGGATGTTCCCCTGCCTTTGGCACTGCCTTTTGGATATTTCCCTTTTACCGACAGTTATTCTTCGGGTTTTATAATGCCGTCGTATGGTGATGAGACTGAACGAGGTTTTTATCTGCGCGATGGTGGATATTATTTTGCAATAAGCGACAAGTTCGATCTTCGTCTCACCGGAGAAATATTTACCAAAGGTTCGTGGGGAGTAAATGCCGCATCTACATACGCAAAGCGATATAAATTCTCCGGTAATTACAGTTTGAGCTATCTTGTTACCAAAAGCGGTGAAAGAGGACTGCCCGATTATTCGGTAGGAAAGAATTTCCGTGTACAATGGAGTCATAGACAAGACCCTAAGGCTATGCCCAATACCAATTTCTCGGCGAGTGTCAATTTTGCAACATCGGCATACGAACGTGCTAACCTGAACAGTCTCTATAATCCCGCTCTCAATTCGCAGAGTGTGCGTACATCAAGTATTAACTTCTCTCACACATTCCCGGGCATAGGTCTTTCATTGTCTGCAACAATGAATATATCGCAGAGCGTGCAGGATTCGACCCTCTCTCTGACACTGCCAACACTGAATGTCTCATTGTCAAAGAAATATCCGTTCAAACGCAAGAAACGTGCAGGTGATGAACGCTGGTACGAAAAGATTTCTTTGTCATATAATGGACAGATGAGTAACAGCATAAGTACAAAAGAGAATCTTCTGTTCAAGTCGAATCTTATCGATGATTGGCGTAACGGTGTAAAGCACAGCATCCCAGTCAATGCAACGTTCCAACTGTTCGATTTCATAAATATTACACCAAGTTTCAGCTATACCGAACGCTGGTATTTCAAAAAGATAAACAAAGATTGGGACGAGGTAACCAATAAGGTTGTGAACGACACGGTACACGGTTTCCATCGTGTATATAATTACAATGTAGCTCTCTCGGCGAATACCACTCTTTATGGTTTTTACAAGCCTGCCGGCTTTATGAAGAACTGCCGTATAAACACAATTCGTCACGTCTTCAAACCATCGGTTTCTTTTACCTATGCTCCTGATTTCGGTGATTATCGGTACGGCTACTATGATACCTATGTATATACCGATGAATACGGTGAGGCGCGTACGGTTGAGTATTCTCCCTATCAGGGCAGTATGTACGGAATTCCATCCAAAGGCAGGACGGGAAGCATATCTCTCAGTGTCAGCAATAATGTTGAGATGAAGTGGAGAATGAAAAATGACTCGCTCAAAAAGGTAAGCCTTATTGATGAGCTTGGCGGTTCGCTGTCATATAATCTTGCGGCAAAAACACGACCTTGGAGTAATTTGTCAACTCGCTTGCGATTGAAACTTACCAAGAGTTATACATTCAGTTTCAATGCTACGTGGGCAACATACGCGTACGAGTTCAACGATCGTGGTCAGGTTGTTGTGGGTGAACGCACGGAGTGGTCTTATGGTCGCTTCGGACGTTTCCAGGGAATGAGTCAGAATCTTTCATATACATTCAATAACAAGACTCTTGACAATATAAAAGGCCTGTTTGCGAAAATCTTTGATAGAGGGGCTCAACAAGAAGATGAGGAGGGCGAAGATGCAAGTGGTGATGTTGCCGTAAAGGAAGAAAAGGAACAGGTTACTTCGTTTAAAAAATCGAGAACTGAGAAAACAAAGAATGCCGAACTTGATGAGGATGGTTATATGCCGTTCAAGTTGCCGTGGAGTCTTACATTCTCTTATGGTATAAATATGGCTGAGGACAGGTCGGCTGACATTAATATAAAGACAATGAGGTATCCTTACAAATTTACACAGAACTTGAATATATCTGGTAATATCGGTATATCCGACAACTGGCGTATAAACTTTACCTCAGGATACAATTTCGAGTACAAGAAACCGACCACAACAACAATGAACATATCGCGCGACTTGCACTGCTTTGAAATGTCTTGTGGAATAGTACTTGCTCCTTATACCTCATTTAACTTCACTTTCAGGGCAACATCTGCTATGCTTGCCGACTTCTTGAAGTACGAGAAGAGAAGCGACAGAAGTTCAAACGTGCAGTGGTATAACGATTAATCGGATTACCACACAATCTTTTCTTTGCCGTGTCTGGCAAGATAATCATTGGCAAGTGTGAAATGGTGATTACCAAAGAATCCTTGGTATGCCGATAGGGGAGAGGGGTGTGGAGATTTAAGTACAAGGTGCTTCTCTGTATCAATGAATGCACCTTTCTTTTGTGCATAACTTCCCCACAATATGAATACGATATTCTCGCGACGTGTTGCCAATTGGCGTATGGCAGCATCGGTGAACTCTTCCCAACCGCGTTTTTGATGTGAGCCGGCTTGTGAAGCACGTACGGTAAGTGTTGCATTCAGCAACAGTACGCCTTGGTCGCTCCAGCGTGTCAGGTCTCCGTCTTCGGGTATCGGGCTACCTGTGTCGTTTGCAATCTCTTTGAATATATTCAATAATGATGGCGGGAATGCCACTCCTTTATTTACCGAGAAGCACAGACCATTTGCCTGTCCTGCTCCATGGTAGGGGTCCTGTCCGAGAATGACAACCTTTACTTTGTCGAACGGGCAGTGGTCAAAAGCATTGAAAATCAGTTTTGCAGGTGGGTAAATAGGTGTACCGCTTTTGTATTCTTCGCGTACAAAAGTAGTGAGACGTGTGAAATAATCCTTGTCGAATTCCTCTTTGAGAACCTCTTTCCAACTGTTTTCAATCTTTACTTCCATGGTGTTGTGTATATGTTAACGAAGGTGACCCTTTTCTTATTTTTGGGGTCACCTTCGTTTATGTTATTAATATGCTCTTGCGAACAATACGCGACGTGCCGATGGCTTGCCTGTTACCATACAGGTGCCGGGAGTCTCGTCCCAACCAATAGGAATACAACGTATTGTGGCTTTTGTCTCATTCTTGATGAGTTCTTCTGTTTCCGGTGTACCGTCCCAGTGTGCAAGAATAAAGCCACCCTTTTCAATCTCGGTCTTGAACTCCTCGTAGCTGTCAACGGAACGTGTACAACCCTCACGCATCGCAAGTGCTTTGGCGTGCAGGTTCTTCTGTATGTTATCGAGCAACTCTTTTACATATTCTACGATACCATCAATCTGGCGTGTCTCTTTCTCCAATGTGTCACGACGCATAACCTCAATTGTACCATTCTCAATGTCACGGGCACCAAGCACAAGGCGCACCGGTACACCCTTAAGCTCGTATTCTGCGAATTTGAATCCCGGACGACGGTTGTCGGCATCGTCGAATTTTACGCTGATACCCAGCTTTTTCAACTCTGCAATGATTGGGTCAATCTTAGACTTGATGGTGTTGAGCTGTTCCTCATTCTTGTAAATTGGGACAATTACAACCTGTATAGGTGCAAGTGCAGGAGGCAATACAAGACCGTTGTCGTCGGAGTGTGTCATGATGAGCGCACCCATGAGACGTGTAGATACACCCCATGATGTTGCCCAAACATATTCAAGATTGTTGTTCTTGTCAACAAACTGTACGTTGAATGCCTTTGCAAAGTTCTGACCAAGGAAGTGTGATGTACCGCACTGCAAAGCTTTACCGTCCTGCATCATACCTTCGATAGTGTATGTGTCGAGGGCTCCGGCAAATCTTTCGTTAGCCGATTTTACACCCATAACCACCGGCAGAGCCATATAGTTGTTGGCAAAGTCGTTATATACGTGTAACATTGTCTGAGCCTCTTTTTCAGCCTCTTCGCGTGTGGCGTGTGCTGTGTGACCCTCTTGCCACAAGAACTCTGCTGTACGCAGGAACAAGCGTGTACGCATCTCCCAACGCATTACGTTTGCCCACTGGTTTACCATGATAGGCAGGTCGCGGTACGACTGAATCCAATTTTTGTATGTGCTCCAGATGATAGTCTCAGAGGTGGGGCGTATAATCATCTCCTCCTCGAGCTTTGCTGCAGGGTCAACAACCACACCGCTGCCGTCAACTGCATTTTTCAAACGATAGTGAGTTACTACCGCGCACTCCTTTGCAAAGCCCTCAACATGCTCTGCTTCGCGGCTGAGGAATGATTTAGGGATAAGCAATGGGAAATATGCATTTACGTGTCCGGTCTCTTTGAACATGTCATCAAGTATGCGTTGCATCTTCTCCCAGATAGCGTATCCGTAAGGTTTGATTACCATACATCCTCTTACTGGTGACTGTTCAGCCAAGTCTGCCTTTAATACAAGGTCGTTGTACCACTGTGAGTAGCTTTCACTACGTTTGGTTAACTCTTTTAGTTCTGCCATATATGTATTGTTTTTTATTATTATTTTTCTTTTGTTATCTGTTAAATCAATGGGATGTTCATGCCCTTGCATTGTTTTCTCATTTCTTCGGGCCATATACTCGATTGTATTTCGCCTATATGTGCCTTTTTGAGCAACAACATACAAAGACGCGACTGTCCTATACCGCCACCTATACTCAATGGCAAACTGCCTTCGAGCAGTCTTTTGTGGAAATATAGCTGCTTCCTCTCCTCTTTTCCCGTTATTTCTAGCTGATGCAACAAAGCCTTTTGGTCAACACGTATTCCCATAGATGATAGCTCCATGGCTTTTCCTAATACATCGCTCCAAATCATGAGGTCTCCGTTCAGTCCGTAGAAACCATCCTCGTTAGGGGTTGAGTAGTCATCGTAGTCGGGTGCGCGGTTATCGTGTGGCTTGCCGTCTCCAAGCTCTCCGCCAATGCCTATGATGAATACAGCACCATATTTCTTTGTTATAGCCTCCTCGCGTTCCTTTGGAGTCATATCGGGGTATAGACGACGCAATTCCTCGCTATGTATGAATTCTATCTTTTCGGGAAGCGATGGCTTCAGTTGCGGATAGCACTCGCTCAAGGTGAATTCGGTATGAAGAATGGCTGAATATATATCCTTTACAATATTACGCAAGAATTCCGCTGTGCGCTCCTCTTCGTTTATTACGCGCTCCCAGTCCCATTGATCGACATATAGTGAATGTAGATTATCCAATTCCTCGTGTGCGCGTATGGCATTCATATCGGTGTATATGCCATATCCGTGTGCAATGCTGTATTCGGCGAGAGTGACACGTTTCCATTTTGCAAGTGAATGTACCACTTCGGCAACGGCACCGTTCATATCCTGTATCGGGAAACTGACAGCATTTTCGTATCCGTTGAGGTCGTCATTCAGACCTGTACCCTGCAATACGAAAAGAGGGGCAGTGACACGGCGCAGGCGCAGTGATGCCGACAGGTTCAACTGGAATGTCTCCTTTATCTGTTTAATGGCAAGCTCTGTCTGTTTGAGGTCGAGCAGAGGCTTGTATTCATTTGGTAGATTATATAGTTTCATTTTGTATTTTGCAGAATTTTGCCTTTAAAGCAATAAATTATATAACAACTTGCGAAGATAGTAATTTTATAGGAATAAAATCCATTGCCAAAGGCTTAAAAATTTGCCACTTTCTGATTTTTATTACATTTTTGGTAAAACATCAGTGGTAACTTGATAAATTTTGTCTATCTTCGCAAGGTGAAAAGGACCCGTAGCTTAGCTGAATAGAGCATTAGATTCCGGTTCTGAAGGTCGTGGGTTTGAATCCCACCGGGTTCACGAGAGGCGTGCTTTTAAAAACAAAGCGCGCTTTGTTTTTAAGAGCACGTCCGAGGGAACGGTGGGATGGGCTTTGCCAAT
>JAGBSZ010000081.1 GCA_017631585.1 Bacteroidaceae bacterium | reverse complement strand
ACTCACCGCACATCTGTTGTGAATAGGCAAGGTTTGCATAGGCATACGTTTTTTCCTGTTCACTGTTGCTCAGCTCCGTTGCCTTTTTGAAGGATGATGCAGCCTCCCTGTATTTTCTGTCGGCAATATGCTTTATACCCTCATTGCAAAGTGTCCTGTAATCCTGTGCAATCGCAGTCAATGTAACTATCAGTAATAGAATGGATGCGCTTATTCTCATTGATGATTATGTTATATTTATGTGTTTGTCTGCGAATATAGCATATTAATTGATAATACAATACATTATACCCCAAACTTTAAAACAATATAACAGTTTTTGTATTTTTTGAAACAAAAAAGCAAAAGGAGCATTTGACGATTGTGAATAATTTAGTTATCTTCGCATCCGATTTGCAACAGCAATCAGATGCCTTGGTAGTTCAATGGATAGAATAAGGTCCTCCTAAGACTTAGATTCGGGTTCGATTCCCGACCGAGGTACCTATAAACAGCAAGTACGGGTCAAAATTTGACCCGTACTTGCTGTTTATAGGTATTTTGTATTTTACCTCGTCAACGAGAACTTCATGCTTACACCAAAGTCGGTTGTTGCTGTGGGGTATGATGTCGTTGAAATGAGCGGTATCATCTTCTGGCGGTCGAAATACACACTGAATGTGAGCATCTTGCTGTATGCGTAGTCTGCTGTCACTGAGTAGTTGAACGATTTGTTTCCGCTTGTTGCCTGCATTGTTCCCTTGTCAATGCTTCGGCAGATGGATGAACTGTTCTTGAACGAGAAGTCTGCACGTATGTTTATATCGTTGCCCTGGCTCTTCTTGTCATCTTTTTTGGCTTTCTTACCGCCGTTCAGGAATTTCAGGTTTACAATCTTGTAGCCTACATTGAATGCTATCTCTTCGGAGCTTGTTTCAACGAGTTGTATTGCTGTAACGCTCATGTTCAATGTTCTCGACTTGATGAACTTTCCGCCGAGGGTAAGGTTGAAGTTTGTTGTCACATCGAGTCCTATCAGTGGCGAGAAACTTTCGTTGATGGATACTGCACCCACATTGTAGCGTCCGCTTGGTACGGGCATGCCTGTTGTGGTGTTGTTCACAAAGCCTATTCCCTTTGAATACTCCATGTATGTGGCGTATGTGCTGTATGAACCCACTGCATATACGCTCTTGTAGCCATGTTCTATGTTCACGCTCTTGAAATATTTCTTCAGGAATTCAAGCTTTGACAATCCTGAATACTTGATTTTCCAGTTTGGCAGCAGGCGGAACATCTGCGGGAATATTGAGTTACCTTTTATTCCTGTATATGTGTCAAGGAATGCAGGTATCATCACGTCGGCAGAATATTTGTTCACTCCTCCGTTCTTTGCGTCGTATGTCTGTCCGGCGAGCGGGCTTGACGCCGGGTATTTTGTTCCTTCGTATTGTCTTTCGGTCTGTAGGCGATAAGCCTCCAGGTTATTTACAAAATTGTCATATACTGCCGATTTGTAGCCGTTGCCTGCGTTTCCGCCACCGAATGAATTTCCTATGGTTATTGTTGTCATTGTCAATCCACCCGATTCGTTGAATGGCATGCCGTCATACATAAATTGTATGTTCTTGCTCTTGTTGCGTGTCCAGCTGGCGTTGAGGTCTATCTTGAAGTCGCGCATAGGCTCTAATGTCATCTTGAGCTGCAGGTCCTCGGCAATGGTGGATGCGGCTTGCGATGCTATGCTGTCGCTGTTCAAAAGCCATTTGTTGCGGTGTGCCTTTTCAAGGAAGCTGTCATCGGTGAATCCAAAGGCAAAGTCAAGACCGGGTGCATATATGCCGCCCACTTTGTTCTGTCCGAATATGTCGCCGGCGTTTGGCATGAATCCGGGCAGGGTCATTGCGTATGCATTTGTATAACTCATTGAGATATTACGCACGAGCATCAATGCACGTACAGGGTACTGCATGGCCTTGGCGAAATTGCTTCTTTCTCCATCTCCGCTTTGCGGGAGTATGGTAACCTTTACGCTTATGCTGTCCTTGTTCTTTATAAGGATGTTGTTGTCATCGACAATCTTGTATTTTAGTCTGTATTTTTCTCCCTGTTTGGTGCGTGCCGTTATCTCCAACTTCTTGCTCTTGAGATTGTGGGCAATGGTCATGGTGGTGTCGTTGCGCAGTGCAATCTCCTTTACAAACGGTTTAATCTTCTTGGGCTTTGCCTTGCGTGTCTGCTTCTTGCTCTTGTTGCTTGCGAAGCGTTTGTTTGTCTCTTCAAGATATGGTATGAGGTTATAGAGCTTCTCAAAGTTCAGTGTGCTTTTGAATGTTATGTTGCGCTTGTTTGCAATGTTGTTTCCGAAATTTATTCCTGATATGGTGTTTCCTCTCTGCCAGTTGTATGTGCCGGTGTAGCTGGCATCGGCTGTCAGCCATTCGAATATAGGCATCTTGTTGAATGGCAATGTATATGATGCATTGAAGCTCTGTTGGTATCCGAGCGGTGTACCAAACTCGTTGAGGCTTCGTTTTACAGAGTCTTTCCACATCACATATTCATTCGGATACATTGCTTTGTTCACCGGCAGGAACGGCTCTGATACCTCAGCATTAGTTCCGGTACTTATGCTCATCTTCAGGTTTGTGGTGGGGTCCCACTTGATTGACATCGCACGGTTCCAATAGAACTGTTGCGAGAATGTAAGCGGAATCTCGTTGCTTCCGGCAACGGCATTGATGTCGCGTCGCTGCATCTCGTGATATGAACGTGTCATGTCGGTGCTCAATGCAAGTGATTGCGGCAATGGGTTTACTCCCCAATCCTTTAGAATCTTTGCCCATTTTGATTTGCTCTTTATCTTCTCAAAGGGCTTTATTGTCTTTATCGGGCTTGAGTAGTTGTAGGCAAGCGATGCTTTCCAGTTACGTCTGTTCTCCCAGCTTATAGTGCTTCCGCTGTTGTCGGTGCTTGCGTGGGAGAAACTGATGCTGATGTTTGCCGGGTCATACGGCATCGGGGTCTTGCTGCTTATGTTTACTTTGGCATTGCTTATACTGAAGTTACGGCTTATTGAGTGTACTTCGGCAATATTCTTGAGTGAGTCCCTACTTGCTCCTTCGTATGTGTCGAGTACATCATCAAATAACAAGTCGGTATCAAACGGGCTGTAGAGTGGTGATGTAACCTCTTCGGTAAACGAGTAGTATGCAGGGATTGATACTTTGAACGATTCGGGCAACAGACGTCCGGCATTCATTGTTCCTGTCAATGAATACTTGTAGTAGTTGTCGGTGCTTCGTGCCGACAGTTTTTCTTCAAGTCCACCGAATCCGGCAGTCTCTATCTGACCTTGTGCGGCAAAGGTTGCAAGGTCGGACAGTTTTAGGTTTAAATTACCTTGTGCCGCCCATCCGCTCTTGTTGTTGAATCCCAACAGACGCATTTCGTTTACCCATACTATCGCGGATTTGCTGCTTGCGCTGTTGTTGCGCACACCAATCATCATCACCTTTATCTGTCCTAACGATGGGCTGCCCACAACACTTATCCTGTTCTTTGGAGTCTCATCGTCATACTCGCTGTATATGGTGGTGTTGCTTACACCCTCGGCATGGCTGTTGCGCAGGGTGTTGCGTCGTGTCTTTACATTGGTGAGCTTGTTGAGAGGAATATCTATCATATTCTCCTGTGGCCATACGGCAGTTGCTCCCACAGTGCTGTTACCGTCGTATGAGCCGTGAGGTGTCAGTGTCAGCGGTACCTCATATTCATAGTAGTTGCTCTTGTAGTCCGAACCAAGGCGAACAAACAGCGAAAGGTCGTTGTTGCCCACTTGTGTCGCGTCAATCTCCGGTGCCTCGGCGTGTATGAACAGCTGCATACGTTCATATTGACGTACGTCAAGATTGCTTTTCTTATAAACGGCACGTGACTCCTTGCTGCCAAGATTGTTTACGTTGAGTGCAAGAGCCTGTTCGTTGTCCTGACGAAGCTGTGGCTGGCTCGGGTCGAGTACGCGTGTGATGCCCGGAGGCAGAACGTAGTTCACCGGTCTTCTGTCGCCATGTTCCTCGATGCTTACAGCCGATGTTGTGAACTCTCCCGAAATTGTCGGTGAAGGGTTGTTCTTTGATGCAATGGGTTGCAGGTATGGTCGCCATGTACCGCGCACGAGCTGCATGGTCGCAAAACGCAGTGTTATCGGTTTTGCGAATGAGGTCATATACATTCGAATGAAACGTATCGATGTAAAGTCTCTGATAGAACCTACAACCTTTTCATACTCATCGATAGGAATGCGGAACTTATACCAGTTGACACTCTCGCTGTTGCCGTTGCGCAGTTTGCTTGTAACGGTACGTTTGTCGGTGATATAATTCTTGCCTACAACCATCTCTTCGGGACGTAGCACAATCTTGTACTGGTAGAAATTCTCATACTCGTCCATTGTGAAGTCCTGATTGTTGTCTTCGATGTCGGGTGTCGATTTCGCGGCACTGCTGTATGCCTGTTCCGAAGTGGCAGGGGAGTTGCCTTCGGTGTTGTTGAAGAATTTATATCGCTCGATAATGCCTTTCTCCACAGCATCATAGTCTCCGCCACGGAAATAGTGGTAATTGTCGCCAGCCGGGTCGCCGGCAATGCTGTCATACACCTCTTGCCTTACACGTCCTCTGATTGCGTCAAGATAGTTCTTGTATGTGGGGAAAAGGGCTTCGTCGTTGCTGTTCAAACCATTCAAGCCCACATCCTGCTGTTCGCGGCTGCCGGAATTGTTGTCGAAGGCATATACAAGGCTTGTTGTTGTGGGTATGCGTCCCCAAACGGTCTCCTCATACTGGTATGTGTTTCCTGTCGCCGGCAATCCGTTTTCAAAGAATTTCTTTCCGTCCTTGAGAATATCTTCCGACACTTCACCAAGGTTGAAATATAGTTCTCCGCCCATTCCTGTCTGTTCGTAGATGAACGGGTCGAGCAACCAGAATTCAAGGTACTGTATGTTGGCACTCTCAAAGTCGGTTGTAGTGAGCTGACGTGTTATACCGCCCCAGCGTTTTTCGGGGTTGTTCAGCTTTCCATCGTAGTCCATATCCGTATCAAGGTTGTAAGGACCACGTTCATTCGGGTAGTATGTGACATCAAACAGCGATAATGTCGATGATTCTCCATAAGTCGATTCCTTGTTCGGGTACAGCTCGCGTTCATAAACCTCGCGTACATAGTGGTTCGACAGCTGTTCGAGGTCACTCTTTATATGTGCCGGTGTCAGCGAGGAACTGCGTCGTGTGAACAGCGGGTCGATTGTGTACCAGCTTATGCGTGCGCGGTCATATCCTGTGCGTATGTCGTTGGTGAGATTGCTGTATGGCATTCCCGTTGGGAGTGACGACAGCATCCATTGCGACGGTGATTTCAGGTCTATGCCGTTTTCGGTGTTTTCAAAGTCATCGATGTATGATGCTTCGCTCTGTACATGTTTTGATGTGCCGGCTTCAAGACGTGCGAACTCTGCCGACAGGCTTATCGATGATGGCTCTGTACAACTGATAAGCGGTAGCTTGTCAATGATGTTCGTCAGCCATTGGCTCTGCTTTTTCCACGACAGGTTAAAACCCCATAAGAAATTCTGCAATGGCTCAGAGCCCATATCCACTTTGGTCGTAAGCGGTTTTTCGGAGAGTGACATAAGCGTACCGCCGAACTTGAAGTCGTCGGAGAAATCATATTTCCAGTTAAGACCAAGTACAGTCTTGCGTTGCATGTTGAAGAGGGTATTGCTCTCGAGCGACACCTGTACGTCTGTTCCGGCATCGATGATGCCCTGATTCAGAATAGTCACCGTTCCCGATGAGTAATCCACCTGATAATCGCTGTTCTCGGTGAGCGTGACTCCGCCTGCCGTAACAACCACCGAACCGCGTGGAATATTCGTGGAACCTGTCTCAATGACATTGGCAGACGAGCCGGTGTATTCTCCTATCAGATAGAACTTGTCTTTTTCGGCTATCTGTTTTGCAATGGTCTTTGTTGAATCGTACAGTTCGTTGAATACATATTTCTCAGCAATTGATTCGTTGCCTATCTTTTGTGCAAGATAACTGCCGAAGGGCTCTACCGACGGGAAGAAGATTCGTCCTGTCGATGCATCCACGGTATAACCTTGTATAAAGTCGAATATGCCATTGGGATTTTCCTTGCTGTTGTTGCTGTCGAGGCGGTCAAGACCCAACAACTGCAACAGAGTTTTGCTCTTTATTCCCTCCTCGGGCAGGTAGGTTACATTTGTACCTAAGCTGTCGCTTGCGTAATATACGTCAAGCTTGAACTCTGTATTTTTGAGGTTACGTGTGTTCAATGAATATACATTCTTCATCATCAGGTTCCAGCAACCGTTGTTAGGGGAGCATGCATTGGGCTTGAGAAGCTTTACAAATATTGTCGATTTCGATTCGTTGACATCATTGGAGAACTCACCCACCTGATATGTCTGTCCGCCGTATGTGAACTCGTATGCAACGGCAAGCACTTCGTCGGCTCTCAATGCTGTCTTGAGAGAGATGAAACCAAGTTCCTTGTTCAGGGTATATTCATTTGATGAAAGCAGACGCGCATTTGATAGTTTCTCGTAGTCGAGACCGCCGTTCATGCCGTCGATATTGCCTATTACGTTGTTTACCTGGTCAAAGTCTCGTATGGCTGAATATGTGGTGGCCATCTGCGAATAGAGGTCATTCGCTCCGTTGAACGGCAGTCCTGTGTTATTCAGCATGTTCCACAAATCGTTGCTCAGATGTTTGCTCTCGGCAATATCGGTGAATGCTATGATGTTGCGCGGATTGCTGTAATCGTTGGTCTTGTTGGTAATCCACACCTCAATGCGGTTTATGCTTATACCCGACAGTACTGTTGGCAACTGCGACATCGCGCGGTCGTAGCTGTCGCGGAAGTAGTGTGCAAGGAAAAAGTGCTTGTTCTCGTCGTAATCGGTAATCTCAATCTCGTATGTGGTGAGCTGTGTTCCACCCTTTGAACTTACTACATTGGTGCTTGAATTCTTTTGTGATACAACGGTCTGCAACAACAACTTGCCGAATTGCAGGTCGGCACGGATACCGAACAGCGATGAGGCACCTCTGATAAGTCCTGAGTTGGTGGGGAATGACACGTTGCCGGCTTCGAGAAGCTTTATAATCTCATCCTCTTTGCCTTCGTATTTCAATGCAATCTTCTTGGCGTCGTAGCTGAATGTGGCTTCGGTGTTGTAGTTGAAGTCCATGTTCATCTTGTCGCCGACACTGCCTCGAAGATTCAAGTTAATCTTCTCATCGAAATCGAAACTGTTGGTCCTGCGGCTGCGTTCAGGCAGGGCAGGGTTGTCTATCGACTGGATAGAGTAGCCTATTTTCAGCTCTGCGTTGCCTTGTGTCTTTATGCGTACGCCACCGGGACCGAATATCTTTTCGGCAGGGCCAAGGTCAAAATGCATGTCGGTGAAGTCGAACTTTCCTTTCTTGCTCGAGTTCTCCCAATCTTCGTAGTTTTTCTTTCTGAAGAAGCTCTGCATCGATTTTCTCTCGTTCCATTTGGCATACTCTTCGGGAGAAAGCAATAATGGAGTTCCAAGCAACGCACCGTCTTTAAGGCGTGTCGCTATGGTGTATGTGCTGTCCTTGTCATTGTAGATTGTGTCGGTTACAATGTTTTCGGGATTTTTCAGGTCGAGAGGACGTTGCTGCAGGTCGTTAACATCCTGTGGGGCTGTTTCAGACACCGAAAAACGTGCATCAACGGTATCTTTAATCTCTTCTGCCTTGTGAAGTCTTTTTACAGAATGACGCACCAACTCACTGCGTAGATTCTCCTGCGCAAGTATGCCCATACATGCGAAAAGAAGTGTTACGAATAGTGTGAGTGTGCGTTTTGTCATGGTCTTTCTCTCTTTCTTAGAGTTGTTTGAGTGCGAGCTTGATAACCTGCTCTACGGTTGCCTGCGGTTCACTCTTGGCTATCGCCTGAACAACCTTGTTTGCGGCAGAGGATGGGAAACCGAGCATTACAAGTGCCGATACAGCTCCGTCGATGACATCGTTGTTGATTGTTGCCGGTGCAACGGTCGCGCCTGTAAAGTCACCGCCAATGTTCTTGATTTTGTCTTTAAGGTCGATTATTATTCTCTGGGCTGTCTTAAGACCTATTCCCTTTACGCCCTTTATGGCAACCTCGTTGCCTGTGATTATGGCTTCGCAAAGCTCATTTACAGTGAAAGCCGAAAGAATGGTGCGTGCTGTGTTTCCGCCTATTCCAGATACCGATATCAACAGCAGAAACAACTCTCTCTCCTGGCGGTTGCTGAATCCGAACAACAGGTGCGCATCCTCGCGTATAACTTCGTATATGTATAGCTTTGTCTCTTTTTTGCCCTGCAATGCACTGTAGGTGTTCAATGTTATGCTTGTTTCGTATCCCACACCGCAGCACTCTATAATTGCTGTAGCCGGTGTCAGTTCTGCGATTTCTCCTCTAAGGTATTCTATCATGATAATTATATTTATGCTATTACAAAACGAACTTTTTTTATATTTATTGTCGTATGCGTGTTTTTTCTGCAATAAAATTACGCGTGTTATAATAAATAGAGTTCTTTTATTCATCATCTACCAAGAAGCTGACTAAAAAGGCTCTTTTTATCCAACTTCTCATAAACGATGGTGACCCTTTTTACTTTTGGGTCACCATCTTGATTTTATTCTTTTGTTCTCTCTATTTTCAGAATCTGCGTGCAATGCTTTATCACAGCCGGACGGTGAGTGACAAATATAAGTGTCTTTCCGGTCTTGTTTTCGGTCAGTCTCTTCAGCATCTCCTGTTCGGTATCTTCGTCGAGTGCCGATGTGGCTTCATCGAAAATCATGATGCTTCCCGGGCGTAAGAGCGAGCGTGCCACGGAAATTCGCTGTGCCTGTCCTTCGCTTAAACCGCCTCCGCTCTCTGCCACAGGTGAGTCTATTCCGTCAGGCAGGGTGTATATATAATCGGCGCAAGCAATGTGCAGAGCCTCTTTTATCTGTTCTTCGGTTGCATCGGGGTTGCCCATCAACAAGTTTTCTCTTATCGTTCCGCTGATTAGGCTGTTTCCTTGCGGTATATAAACGATGTTTCCTCTTGTCAAAGTCGATGCCTTGTGTGTCTCATCGCTGTTGTATATCTCTATACTTCCTTTGCGCGGAGAGGCAAGAGCTATGAGCAATCTCAAAAGTGTTGTTTTTCCGGCTCCGGTTTCTCCCACTATGGCTGTAACGCTTTCGGGCGGAAAATCATAGCTGAAATTGTCAAGAATTTTTCTGCTTCCCTCTTCGTATGAGAATGTCACGTCGTTGAAACGTACTCCGGCAGTGTTTTCAAGCATTATATTGTCGCCTTGCTCCTCGAGCGGAATATCTTCGAGTTCACATATTCTTTCAACGGCTGTGAGCGATGAGGCTATTCCCGGAATATATTGGCTCAAATCCATTGTCGGGCGTTGTATAAGTCCTACAAGCTGAAGATATGCCGCCATGGTTCCGTATGTTATAACGGCATCGCGCAAGCCGATTACTCCCCACATAAAGGCTATAAGGTAGCCTATGGCAAAACCTGCCTGAATGAGGGTGAATGAGCCAAGCGAGAACCTTGTGCGACGCGAAATTTGTTCTTGCAATGTTCCCTGCAGATTTTCAAGGCGTTGCTCCGTGTTGCTGTTCTGCTCCTT
>JAGBSZ010000080.1 GCA_017631585.1 Bacteroidaceae bacterium | reverse complement strand
GTAATCATCGACGTAAAGGTTAACGTTGGTGATACAGTAAAGAAAGGTGACACTGTAGTTGTTCTTGAAGAAATGAAGATGGAGAACAACATCAACGAAGACCGTGACGGTAAGGTAACAGCAATTCAGGCGGCTAAAGGCGACACACTTGCCGACGGCGCAGTGCTGGTAGTACTGGAATAAGAGGTACAATATATTCAATATTTTCAAAGTAAAATAGAGCGACCCAAAATAAAAATTGGGTCGCTCTATTTTTGAGAGGTTGTATAAAAAGAGCTATTTTAAGGCTTGTGAAGCCCGAAAAAGCGCAGTTTACTAAGTGTAAATGAGTATTTTGAGGGCGAGTATAACGACAAAAGAGCCTTTTTAGGCAGCCTCTTTATTTTGAAAATGGCTTATCACCCCCCCAACACTGATTCATCCACGATTTGCTTTTAGCTTCAACAGGATTATCCTGCGGAATCCAGAAAGAAAAATCCTCGCCCCCATCCGGCAGATACTGCTGTTTTACAAAATGCCCCGGATAGTCATGCGAATATTTGTATCCGTCGGAATAGCCAAGGTCAGCCATTAACTTTGTTGGAGCATTACGCAGATGCAGAGGAACAGGCAGATTACCCGTTTCGCGCACCGTCTGCAACGCTTTGTTTATACCCATATATGCAGAATTGCTCTTGGGAGAGGTTGCCAGATAAACCACAGCCTCGGCAAGAGGAATGCGTCCTTCGGGCCAACCTATTTTTGTAACAGCATCAAAAGCGGCATTGGCAAGCAACAAGGCATTGGGATTGGCAAGACCGACATCCTCCGCAGCAGAGATAACTATGCGACGGGCTATGAAGGCAGGGTCTTCACCACCCTCAATCATACGCGCCATCCAATAGAGAGCCGCATCAGGGTCACTGCCACGAATGGACTTTATGAATGCCGACACAATGTCGTAGTGCATCTCACCGTCCTTGTCATAAGCAATAGGACTCTGTTGCATACAGCCGACAACCTTTTCATCAGTGACAACCACCGGAGAACCGGCATCGCTTTCAACAACAAGTTCAAGAATGTTGAGCAGCTTGCGTGCATCGCCTCCGCTGTAACGCAGCAAGGCATCCGTTTCGCGCAGTTCCACTCCGCGTTTGACAAGAACATCATCCGTTGTTATCGCATGATTGAGCAGAGCAAGCAAATCATCCTTTTCGAGTGACTTTAGGACAAACAGCTGACAACGCGAAAGCAACGGACGTATAACCTCAAAGGAAGGATTTTCGGTTGTAGCGCCTATAAGCGTAACCGTTCCGGTCTCCACCGCACTGAGCAAGGAATCCTGTTGCGACTTGCTGAAGCGGTGAATCTCATCAATGAACAGAATAGGACCGCCATTGGAAAAGAGAGGAGAACTCTTAGCCTTGTCGATAACCTCGCGTACCTCCTTGACACCCGACGACACTGCATTCAGAATGTAGAACGGACGGTTCAGCTTATGGGCTATTATACGGGCTATTGTTGTCTTTCCCGTTCCCGGAGGACCCCACAATATCAACGAGAGGATTCTCCCCGAATCTACCATACGACGCAGTACAGCCCCCTCGCCAACGAGGTGCTTTTGTCCCACATAACCATCGAATGATGCAGGACGCAGACGTTCCGCCAAAGGTTGTGCCATAACTCTTATATCAAAAAAATGGCGCGCACAAATGCGCGCCATTCAAATTTATCATTAATGTATCTTTAGCTCAAGCCAACAATCTCGCCATCCACAAAATCAATGCAGTTAGCCTGCGGCACCTTAGGCAATCCAGGCATACGTATGATGTCACCGGCAATGGCAACAATCATCTCGGCACCGGCATTGAGTACCACGTCACGAATCTGCAGGTTGAAGCCCTTGACAGCACCATACTGCTTAGCATCGGCACTGAATGAGAACTGGGTTTTTGCAATACATACAGGGCATGATGCAAGACCATACTTCTCAGCGAGCTTGATACGGTCAAGAGCAGGCTTTGCAAATGTAACAGAAGCCGCACCATATATATTCTTTGCAACCTTCTCTATCTTTGTCTGTATGCTGTCATTGTCATCGTATGTGAACTGCAAAGGCTTTGAAGGATTGTTCTCGATTGTATCAACAACAATCTGAGCCATCTCTACAGCACCTTCACCACCCTGTGCAAAGGCATTGTTGATTACGAACGGCAAACCGAGTTCCTGTTCGCAGTGCTGACGTAGAAGAGCCATCTCCTCATCGGTATCAGTGGCAAAACGGTTGAAAACAACAACCACAGACTGACCGAAAGAGCGCAAATTGGCAACATGACGGTCGAGGTTGGCAAGACCATTGCGCAAGCCCTCCATATCAGGTTCCTTGATTTTGTCAAGCTCCACACCGCCATGCATCTTCAAGCCCTGGGCTGTTGCAACAATAACGGTAGCATCAGGCTGCAGACCACTCTTGCGGCAAAGGATATTATAGAACTTCTCAGCACCGAGGTCTGCACCGAATCCGGCTTCTGTGATTGTATATTCACTGTGTGCAAGAGCCATCTTTGTAGCAAGCTGCGAGTTACATCCATGAGCGATGTTTGCGAAAGGACCACCGTGGATGATAGCAGGAGTATTTTCTGTAGTCTGAACAAGGTTAGGCTGGATAGCATCCTTCAACAGCACCATGATAGCACCTGCAACGCCAAGGTCCTTCACAGTGAAAGGCTCACCTGCGTATGTGTAGCCAAGCATGATATTCTCGATGCGGCGACGCAAATCCTCCTCATCGCTTGCAAGACAAAGGATTGCCATAAGCTCCGAAGCAGGAGTGATGTCAAAACCAGCCTGCTCCACGATACCGTTTGTAGCAGGACCAATACCTGTGATGATAGAACGCAATGAACGGTCGTTCACATCAAGTACACGACGCCACAAAATCTCCTTGAGACCGAAACCGTCCTTTGCATGCTGATAGAGATAGTTGTCGAGCAAGGCAGAAATCATATTATGCGCCGAAGTAATAGCATGGAAGTCACCGGTAAAGTGAAGATTGATTTTCTCCATAGGCAACACCTGAGCATAACCGCCACCTGCAGCACCGCCCTTCATACCGAAGCAAGGACCGAGCGAAGGCTCACGAAGAGCAACTACAGCCTTTTTGCCAATCTTGTTAAGACCCAATGCAAGACCGATAGAAACGGTTGTCTTACCGATACCGGCTTTAGTAGCAGTAATGGCAGTCACAAGAATAAGTTTACCCTTTTGCTTTGTGATAAGATTCAAAGGCAATTTCGCGATATACTTGCCATAATGCTCCAGGTCATTTGCGTCAATACCGATTTGTGCAGCCACGTTCTCAATGCGCTCAAGTTTAGTTTCATGAGCAATCTGAATGTCACTCTTCATAGATAGAATTTATGTTTTTTAATTAATATATTTCGTACAATAATGCGAAGATAATAAAATTTTCATTGAAAAACGAGGTTATAATATTATATTTGCATTGTCAGAGCAAAAAAACATACAATAAGTGTCAAATACGTCCAACATACACATAGTATCCTTTCAAGTACCCTACCCTGCAGACTACGGTGGAGCCATTGACGTATTCTACAAAGCCATGGCACTTAAGAAAGCCGGCTACCGAATCACATTGCACACATTTGCTTACGACAACAGAGGATACAGCAACGCTCTGCTCGAAATAGCCGACAAAATACACCTGTACAAGCGTAATACAGGCATTCTCAAACTATTCTCTCCACTTCCGTACATTGTCAAGAGCAGAGAATCGGACGAATTGCTTGCAAACCTGCTCAAAGACGACGCGCCCATCCTTTTTGAAGGCGCACACACCACATATTACCTCTCATCGCCACAGCTCAAGGAGCGTAAGAAGTTTGTAAGGACCCACAACATCGAAAGTGACTATTACAAACAGCTGGCAACCGCATCACACTCCATATACAAAAAGCTTTTCTTTCTGTCAGAATCCTGGAAGCTAAAGCACTATGAACCTAAGTTAAGCCAAGCCGACATACTTTTTGCAATTACCGAAAAAGACAAGGAAGAACTCAAAAAAATATGCCCGGCAACAACAGTCGAACTGCTGCCCTGTTTTCACAACGGAAGATTCGAAGATATCTATTCCCAAGAGACCGGCACGGGCGATTATGTACTCTACAATGGCAATTTGAGTGTAGAAGAAAACATTAAAGCAGCACTCTTTCTGATAAAAGACGTATCCCCTTGCACCAAAGGGGTGAAATGGATTTTTGCAGGCAAAAACCCCTCAGAGCGCATCATAAAGGCAGCCAGAGACAGAATAAACATAGAAATAGTTGCAAACCCATCGGACGAAGCCATGTCAGCGCTCATCCGGCAAGCCGCCGTCAATGTCCTCATAACATTTCAGGCAACCGGAATAAAGTTGAAACTTCTCAGCGCACTCTGCCACGGCGGACATTGCATAGTCAACAGCAAGATGATAGAAGGCAGCAAGTTAGAAAACCTGTGTACTGTTGCAGACAGTGCCCAAGAGATAATCTCAGCCATAGAGAGCATTGCAAAGAGAAGAATCACACGAGAAGAGATTGAAAATCGCAAACAGGCGTTGCTGGAAATCTACGACAACGACAAAAACATCAGAATACTCACCAAGTACCTGTAGAATAAATCCGCAGCCGAAAACTGCCGGACCATCGCTATTTATCTCCATATCGTTAGCATTTTCCACATATAATTTTTAAATTTGCAGAATATAAGAGATATTTTACGAGAAACAAAAAAACATAATACATCATACGACAATGGCAGAAATAAACGAAACTGAAAAAAGCGAGAAGAAGAGCATCAGTTTTATTGAGCAGATTATAGTGGATGACCTTGCAAAAGGCAAGAACGGTTCAAAGGTACAGACCCGTTTCCCGCCCGAACCCAACGGTTATCTTCACATAGGTCATGCAAAAGCAATATGCATGGACTTTGGCATGGCACAGAAATATAACGGCATCTGCAACCTGCGTTTCGACGACACCAACCCCACAAAAGAGGATGTGGAGTATGTTGACGCAATAATGGAAGACATCAAATGGCTCGGATTCGACTGGGCAAACGTATATTACGCATCCGACTATTTCGACCAGCTTTGGGACTTTGCAATCAAATTAATCAAAGAGGGCAAAGCATATATCGACGAGCAGACAGCCGAGCAGATTGCCGAGCAGAAAGGTACACCCACACAGCCCGGTACAGAGAGCCCTTACCGTAACCGCCCCATCGAAGAGAGCCTTGAGCTGTTCCAGAAGATGAATACCGGCGAGATTGAAGAAGGCAGAATGGTGTTGCGTGCCAAGATTGACATGGCAAGCCCCAACATGCACTTCCGCGACCCTATCATATACCGCGTAGTAAAAGCAGCGCACCACCGCACCGGCGAAAAGTGGAAAGCATACCCCATGTACGACTTCGCACACGGTCAGAGCGACTACTTCGAAGGCGTGACACACTCATTGTGTACATTGGAGTTTGTTCCCCACCGCCCGTTGTACGACCTGTTCGTCGATTGGGTAAAGGACGGCAAAGACCTTGAGGACAACCGTCCGCGCCAGTACGAATTCAACAAGCTCAACCTTAACTACACTCTCATGAGCAAGCGCAACCTGCTTATTCTTGTAAAAGAAGGACTTGTAAATGGTTGGGACGATCCCCGCATGCCGACACTTTGCGGATTCCGCCGTCGCGGTTACTCACCTGAATCTATCAGGAACTTTGTTGACAAAATCGGTTACACCACATACGACGCACTCAACGACTTTGCCCTGCTCGAGAGTGCAGTACGCGAAGACCTCAACAGCCGTGCCACACGCGTATCGGCAGTAATCAACCCTGTGAAACTCGTTGTAACCAACTACCCTGAGGACAAGGTTGAAGAGCTTACAGCCATCAACAACCCCGAACGCCCCGAGGACGGCACACATACAATCGAATTCAGCCGCGAACTGTGGATTGAGCGTGACGACTTTATGGAAGATGCTCCAAAGAACTACTTCCGCCTGACACCGGGACGAGAAGTACGTCTCAAGAATGCATACATTGTCCTTTGCACAGGTTGCAACAAGGACGAGAACGGCAACATCACCGAGGTACTCTGCGAATACATACCACAGACAAAGACCGGCGAAGCCGAGGCAAACCGCAAGGTAAAGAGCACAATCCACTGGGTAAGTTGCAACCACTGCCTCAACGCCGAGGTACGCCTGTACGACCGCCTGTGGAGTGCCGAGAACCCACGCGACGAGATGGCAGCGATACGCGAAGCCAAGAACTGCGATGCCCTCACAGCAATGAAGGAGATGATAAACCCCGACTCATTGAAAGTACTCACCAACTGCTACGTCGAGAAATACCTTGCCAACGGCAAGCCACTCGACTACCTGCAGTTCCAGAGAATCGGATACTTCAACATCGACCCCGATTCAACACCGGAGCGGCTCATCTTCAACCGCACCGTATCGTTGAAAGATACATGGAATAAACTGAAAGGCAAATAAAAACCGTCAAAGAATGAATTATGACAAGGGATACTTCGATTCGCCTGAATTTCGGGAACTGCTGAACAGGTACGAACAGGCGAACCGACTAAATACAACACCCTACTTAGGGGTCGATGAATTAATCGACCTCTTTTCATATTTCATATCCATAGACAAGCCCGACGAAGCATCCAATATTCTGTCACTGACCACACGCCTGCATCCGGGAACCCCCGAATGCACCAAGATGGAGATACGGCTACTGCTCTACCGTGGCGAAGCCCGGGAAGCAATACAACTATTCTCCACAATAGGATATACCGGTGACAACGACACCAAGCTGCTGAAAGCCGAGATACTGCTTGCCCTTAAAGAGTTCAAGCAGGCAAGAGACATAGCAATAGAGATACTGCGCGACGCAAGCAACGGCAACGGAGGCGACAATGCCTACGAAGCCCTTGAGATGCTGCTCGACTGCGGCTTTGCCCACGAGGCACTTTACATCTGCGAGAATCTGTTGCGCGCCGCACCCGAACACAGAAGCATGCTCGAAGTAAAAGCCGAGTGTCTGATAGAGATGCAACGCATAAACGAAGCCGTAGAGATATACAACAGGCTGCTCGACGACGAGCCATACAACACATTCTATTGGGAACAGCTCGGACACATATATTATATGGTAAAACGCTACGGCAAGGCACTCGAATGCTTTGAGTACGAGATAACCATAAATGACGACATCGAGTATGCCAAAATGATGCAGGCATACTGCTATTACTATCTCCGCGACTACAGACAGGCAAGAGAGATATTCAAATCGGTAGGCAGCAAATACCCCGACTCCACCCTTCCACAATTCTACACAGCACTATCCTTCTATCACGAAGGTGAAAAAGAGATAGCCAAAGAGTTGTTCAGCGGCATAACAGAGACAGCCCAGGAAGGAACAATAGAGATGATGCTCGCAAGAATAAACAAAGCCATGATACTCGACGAGCAGGGCGAACCAGAGCGTGCCGACGAAGCAATGGCAATGGCAATAATGATGCACCCCGACAACATGAAACAACTCATATTGCGAGACAAGCATCTGTACGAGCTGCGCGACAAGGAGAACCTCACGTTCGATGACATGAACACTCTTGAATCCAAAGAGTGGACAGCGGGCGAAGAGCTGTACCGTCTGGGCGAACACCTTGTAAAGCACGGGCATTTCACACTTGCCAAGAGAGTATTCCGCTACACAAGAGAATTCCATACCGACACATCGGACATCGACGCCTACATAGCCTACATCCTGTGGCATACAGGCGAAAAGGAGAAGATGGAACCGGCTGTAGAAAATGCACTCGAAGGGAAATCCTGCATACTCTTTGAGCTGTTCGACATCCCCTATAACAGCAACATAATGGCAAAAGAGTTCATCTCACAAATAAAGGGTTAGCTTGCGGCTAACCCTTTATTTGTGAGATATTTTATAATATAGTCACTTCACATCCGTAAAATCCTTTATCCTGTTCTCTTCGCTCATCTTGCACACAAGCAGATTACCGCCATTCTCAGCAACAATACAGCCATCCATACCAATCACCATCACCTTTTTCATACAACGCGTATCCACC